>JAEZTD010000417.1 GCA_023443705.1 Bacillota bacterium
AATGGAAAAAAGCTAGAATAAAAAAATGTAACGAGTTGCGCTGTAAAAAGCCAAAATGCACGTCTTTTCATCGGAGGCTGACGAAATTTGCCGCCGTGTGAAAAGGAATGGGGATAGATATGTTAACAGTCATCATTCCCGCCTATAATGAAGAACAGATGCTGCCCAAGGCGGCCGCAACCATTCACCAAATTCTTTCCAAGGATGCAATTGAACACGAACTGATTTTTGTGGACGATGGTTCCCGCGATGGGACATGGAATGCGATTCTGAAGGCGCACGCTGATATTCCTTCGGTCAGGGGCATCCGTTTTTCGCGCAATTTCGGCAAGGAAGCAGCGATTTTTGCCGGACTTGAAAAGAGCCAGGGCGACTGCTGCGTGATCATCGACTGCGACCTCCAGCACCCGCCGGAGACGATTCTGGAAATGTACAGGCTCTGGCAGCAGGGCTATGAGGTCGTGGAGGGTGTAAAGAGTTCCCGCGGCCGGGAAAGCCGCGCGCACGCACTTAGCGCGAAAATTTTCTACACGCTCATCGGCAGGGTTGCGAAGCTGGACATGGAAAATGCTTCCGACTTCAAACTCCTCGACCGAAAGGTTGTTAACGCACTGCGCAGTTTTCCCGAGAGTCAGGCGTTTTTTCGGGCGCTGTCCTCTTGGATTGGCTTTAAAAAAGCCACGGTGTCTTTCGATGTGCGGGAGCGCGAGGCCGGGACATCGAAGTGGTCTGCCTTTGCGCTCATCAGATATGCACTGACCAACATCACGGCCTTTTCCGCCGCGCCGATGCAGGTTGTGACGGTGCTGGGGCTGATCTTTTTTGCGTTTTCTGTGGTTGTTGGCATTCAATCGCTGTTTAACTACCTTTTGGGAAACGCGGTGGAGGGCTTCACAACCGTCATTTTTCTGCAGCTTATCATCGGAAGCGTCATCATGTTCAGCTTGGGCATAATGGGCTATTACATGCAGCGTATGTACGACGAAGTTAAGCAAAGGCCCCGCTACCTCGTGACGGAGACGCTGGACGATGGTCGCTAAGTGCGCGGGACGCGTTAAAGCCCTGTACCTGCGCCACAGGACGCTGATCGACTACATCTTTTTCGGCGGCCTGACCACCGCTGTCAATTATGCGGTCTATTTTGCCCTGACGCGTCTCGTCGCCGTTGACTACATGGCTGCGAACGCCATTGCGTGGGCTGCCGCTGTTGCGTTTGCCTTTGTGGTCAATAAAAAGTATGTCTTCTCCTCGCAGGCGACGGGTTTCGGCCCGGTTTTGCGAGAGGTGCTGCTGTTTGTGGCGGCCAGGCTCTCGTCGTTGGGCATTGAATCTGGGCTTTTATATCTGCTCGTGGGACTGGCCGGTCTAAATGACGCCATCGTCAAGATCATGGTTGGTTTTGTGGTGATTCTCGCAAACTACGCGTTCAGCAAGCTCATCGTGTTTCGTAAAGGAGCGCGTTCGGAATGAGCGCGCCCGGAGGGGCGGGGAGGGGTAGTATGGTTTCGTACATTGCCCAATGGTCTGCGGGATTTTACAATCGGTATTCCAGCGCATCGAAAGCCAGAAAGCGGTTGACCATTTGGGCGCTGTATACCGGGATCTTTCTTTTTGGGATCCTTCTGGCGTTCAGTATCCTTCTGGCCGTCAGGCGAACGATTGTCTGGACGTACGACTCCAGCAGCCAGTATTACCCCGGCATGGTTTACTTCGCCGAGGCGCTCAAGCGCTTCTTTGCCGGGCTTGCGAACGGACAATGGGTCTGGCCGCATTTTGACTTTTCCATTGCGTTCGGAGAGGACGTCATATCCTCGCTCGGCTATTACGGGTTTGGCGACCCGATGCACCTGCTTGCGGCGCTCTTTCCAAGAGCGCTGATGGAGCAGGCCTTTGTGGTGTTGGTATTTTTCAGGGCGTATCTCGCAGGCCTCTTTTTCTACCTGTATATTCGCTGGTTCGGTGTGGGTCGGGGCAGGGCGTTGGTCGGCGCCGCCTCCTACGCGCTGTGTGGCTACGCGACATCGATGATCGTCGGCCACCAGATATTCCTGAACGCCGTCATGTACCTCCCGCTGATCCTTCTGGGGTTTGAACGCCTGCTCGCCGGCAGGCGGCCGGTACTCCTTCCCGTCGCCACTGCGCTGTTTGCCTTTACCGGCTACTATATGCTGTACATGGTCAGCGTATTTCTCGTTATGTACGCCGTATTCCGCTTTTTTCGGGTCTGCCCGGCCGGAGAAGCGCGCGCTCGGCGGTTCTTCCGACTGCTGGGCACGGCGGTATTGTATTATGCGCTGGGCGTGTTCGTGGCGGGCGCAACGCTTCTTCCTGCCGTGTGGGGATTCCTGCACAGGATAACGCTGGAACAGCCGATCAACGAGAACCTGCTGTTCTATTCGCTCCGAGAATACCTTGGAGCGTTCTCAAGGCTGCTCTTTCTGGATGGGGACAACAGCCGGGCCGTCTCGGTGTGGTCCTTTGCCGCGATGCTGCTGGCCGTGACCAGCCGAGCGGCGCGGCGGCGGTACGCTGGCGGAACCCTTGTGGGTTGTGCGCTGATATGCCTGGCGGTTCCGTTTTTTGGCAGTATGTTCAACGGATTCAGCTACGTCACGGACCGTTGGACATATTTTCTGTCATTTCTCAGCGCCTGCGCGCTGAGCATCCTGTTTGACGATCTTTTAGCAATGAAACGGGCTGCGTGGACGGTGCTGATCCTCGCGGTGATCGCGCTATTGAGCGCCTTTGCCTATACGCTTTACGCGCGCCGCGGCGCTTTGGAATGGGAGATGCTTCTGTTTTTCGCTTACGCGGTGCTGGTCGCGGCGATTTCGCTGGCTGCACTGCGCACTGCGCAGAAGGTGTCCGTGGACGAGCGCCTGCCTTTGAGTGCCAGAAGGGTGCTTCCCCTGATGCTCGCGGCGGTAATCGTCGCAGGCAACCTCGGCGCTAACGGCGTTGTGCAGAATTTCGTTCAATACCGAAACGGAAATTTCATCAGATCCGGCGGTGTGGACCGACTGATCGAATCCTCTCCCGCCGCTTCGGTGGAGGCCGCACAGGGGTCGGACTTCTTCCGTGTCGAAGTGCCCATGGACGAGTGGAGTGACCGGAATGAGGCAATGCTCTTGGGCGTGAACGGCACCGCGTGCTATCTGAGCGTGCTCAACGAAAACCCAATCCGGGGGATTTCAAAGCTGGAATCAAGTTCCCGCACGCTGATCAACCAGGTGCTTGGCCTCGATCAGCGCGAAGCGCTGATGGCGCTGATGAACGTGCGCTATTTTGCGAAACGAGAGGATTCGCCGCAGCGGGCGCCCTACGGCTTTACTCTCCTGAAAAAAGACGGAAAGACCGAGGTCTACGAGAATCAAAACGCGCTGCCGCTCGGATACTCGACGGCGGGCGTCATTTCCGATGAGGATTATGAGAAGATGGGAGGACTCGAACGGCAGCAGGCGCTGCTTGCGGGTGCCGTGCTCCACGGGGACGCCGAGAGCAGTTACTCGCCTGCCGTCGAGGCGAATACTGTCAACTACACGGTGACCCAAACGGAGCGCGTCGAGTGGGCGGAGGGAACGATTCGAACGAGCGGAAAGGATGCCAGCGCGACGCTTGGTTTTTCTTCTCCTGCCAATACGGAAACGTATCTGCGCCTGAGCGGACTGAAGCTCAAGGGCATTTCCACCGGCACGCGTTCCATCCTGGTGATAGGGGACGGTTTTGATAAGCGGATCATGCTCAGCGGCGAGAATTCAGTACATTCAAGCGGATGCGACACATTCCTGATCAATCTTGGCCACCATGAAGGGGTTTTGACGCAGGCCAGGCTTACCTTCCCCCAGGCGACGAGTCTTCAGTTTGACGCCATTGAGGTGCTGAGTTTACCGATGGCGGGCTTTGAGGAATCGATCGCGGCGATGCGCGCGCAGCCCATGACGGATGTGGTGCTGGGCGATGGCCGGATTGAGGGCGTGGTCAACTTCGATGGAGAGCGCACACTGGTTATCGGCGTGCCCTATTCAGCGGGTTGGACCGCTGTGGTCGACGGCGAAAAAATGCCCATTGATCCCTCAAATGGCCTTTCGATGGCGCTACGCCTGCCCGCGGGCGTGCATCATGTGGTGCTGACCTATGAGAACCCGTGGCAGAAGGCCGGCGTCGCGCTGAGCCTTACTGCGCTGACGGCGCTCATCGCGCTGTGGATGATTGGCCTGCGCTTTGGCGTGACGAAGGGGAGGCGGCGCGAAATCCCAGCTTCCACCGCCTTGAACACCTGAAAACTCGATTCTAGCGAAAAAGCACAGCAGCGAATGCCGCTGTGCTCAAGGCATCGAAAAATCCGCAGGATTTTTCGATGCGAAGGAGAAACCCTGCGTGCGCCTGAAATCCTCACGGATTTCCGTGCGGCGCACTGACCAAAGGTATGGACAGCGCCACCAGTATGCGTACTGGTGGCGCTGTCCCCAGACCATCAACAAACAGCCACTTTC
>JAEZTD010000429.1 GCA_023443705.1 Bacillota bacterium
AAACATGCCCAGCGCCACGACCGACGGCTGAGCGGGCGTTTGCCCTTCTCGTATACCGATAGACTCTTTTTGCATCTTTTCCAGCGCCGCGCCTCAGCTTCCAAAGCCCGAGAAGCCCATAAGCGCCAGCGCGATCAGCCCCGCCGAAACCAGGCTGAGCGGCAGACCCTTCAGGCTCTCCGGCGCGTCGGCAAACTGCAGCCGCTCCCGAACGCCCGCCAACACGACCACCGCAACAAAGAGGCCTGCGCCGTAGAATACGCCGGTCAACGAGGCATACACAAAATTTTCCGCTTGTACGCCGAGAAGCGCCGCACCGAGGAAAGCGCTCATCAGCGCGACGAGGCCGTGGAAAGGCGTCGGCTCGGAAACGCGAAGCGGGTTCTTCTCTTTCAGGATAACGTTGACAAGGCAAAAGACCGCCAAAATGATCACCACGGACAGTGCGGTATTCAGGTATGCGAGCTTGAACGGCGCCAGAACGTAGAAGTAGAGCGCGCTGGTGACGATTGACGAAACCGCCAGAACCAGCGCCGCAGCAGCGCCAACGACCGCAGAAGCCGCAATCGGCCGCTCACCGTGGGCCGCAAGCCCGCCAAAGAAGCGGGAAAACACCAGATTATCTGTCAGGACACAGGCGAACAGGAGCGCCAGAACTTTCGCGCCGTCGATCATGCGCCCTCCCCTCCTTTCGAGCGCTTCGGGGTGAATACCCGAATCAGCGCCAGCACCACGCCGGCCAGTATAAAGCCGCCTGGCGCGGAAGAAAGCATGCGCATGGGCTGGAAATCGTCGCCCAGCTTAGCCCCGAAGATCGCGCCGCTGCCGAGAACTTCCCGCACACAGCCGAAGAAGGTCAGCGCGACCAGGAAGAGAATGCCCCTGCTCAGCGCGCGGACGAGGGATTCGTCAAACTCGCGCTCCTCGTCAAAGGTCTCCGGGAAGGCCGTCAGCGCCGCCAGGAACGCCGTAAGCGGCAGATACAGGCCCAGCGACGTCGCGTAACGGGTCAGCGCAACCGAGGCAACCATCTGAACCATCGACGCGAGCACCGCCGCAAACAAAAGCTGTGCGAAGCCGCGGGCGGGCTGCGTCGAGAACTTCCAAATCGCCGAGACGAGAAGGCTCGTCCCCAGCATGGCGATGAGCGCCGCCGCGCCCAGAAGAACGCCGTTCAGGCCCGTCGTAACCACCGCCAGAGCGGGAATCAGCGCCAGCGCGTACAGTGCAAGATCGTATTTCCGGGACGCGCCGCGCGGCGCGCCGTCAAATTCCTTATGCATGGCGCTCCCTCCTTCCATGCCCGTAGATGCGGGGGCGAATCGCGCGGTCAATCAGCGGAACCAACGCATTCATGGCCAGGATGGCGAAAGTCACGCCCTCCGGGTAGGTGCCAAGGTGGCGCATCGCCACCGTCAGCGCACCGCAGCCAAGCCCGTAGAGCCACTGCCCGGCGCCGGGACGCGGGCTGGACACGTAGTCCGTCGCCATGAACACCGCGGCGAACAGAAGGCCGCCGGACATGACCTCATTGATCGGGTTTGCGCCGAAGGCCAATCCGGTCAGACAAGCGCCCGCAACCATCGAAAGCGGTATCGAGATGTTGATGGTGGACGTGAACAGAAGCCACGCAAGGCCCGCGAGAATCATCAGCTTGCTGACCTCGCCAATGGAACCGGGGATGGCGCCTAGGAAGAGATCCTGCAGCTTGAACGCCTGCGCCAGCGGGGTCGCGGAAGAAACCGCGTCCGCGCCCGGCGCGACGTAGCTGCTCATGGCGGCCGGCCAGGAGACGAGCAGCATCGCGCGGCCGACGAGGGCCGGGTTCATAAAATTGTAGCCCAGTCCGCCGAAAAACTGCTTGGCAACGATGATCGAAAACGCGCTGCCCACCGCGACGATCCACAGCGGAACCGAAGGCGGCAGCGTGAGGCCCAGAAGAAGCCCTGTGACCACGGCGGAAAAGTCGCCCACGCGGATGGGCTTGCGGGCGATCGCCTGCCAGAGAAGCTCCGCGAGCACAGCTGCGGCCGTTGAAACCAGAAGCACCATAAGCGCGGGAAGGCCAAAGTTGTAGACGCCCAGCGCCGCGCAGGGCACGAGCGCCAGAACGACGTTGAGCATCAGCCGAGGCGTCGTGGCCGGCGTGAGAACGTGCGGCGGGTTTGAAACGAAGTATTTCATCTCTTTCTCCTTTCCGCGATGATCTGGCCGCGGGCATCCCTGAACGCGGGCGCGAGCACGCGCCGAGCAGGGCAGATGTAGGAGCAGCAGCCGCAGAGGATGCAGTCCATCACACCGATTGCTTCCGCGTCGGCCAAATGCTTTGAAAGGATGCGGGCTTCCATCTCATAGGGCATCAGGCCCGCCGGGCACACCTGGGCGCAGCGCCCGCAACGGATGCAGGGCGTGGGCTTGGGTGCTTCCTCCGGCGCGTATACGACGATGCCGCCCGCGCCTTTTGTGATGGCCGCCTCCGGCCCCGCGGCGCACATACCCATCATCGCGCCGCCCATGACGACCTTGGCGCTCTTTTCAAGACCGTCCGCCACGCCGCCGCAGAATTCGATGATCTCGCCAACCGTGGTCCCAATCGGAACGCGGAGGTTTGCCGGGTGCACGACGCGCCCGGTCACCGTGACGATGCGGTCAACCAGCGGCCTTCCCTTTTCCACCGCATCCGCGATGGCCGCGGCGGATGCCACGTTCAGCACCACCACGCCCGCGTCGATGGGGAGTTTTCCGGAGGGCACTTCGCGCCCGGCAACCGCCTGGATCAGCTGTTTTTCGCCGCCCTGCGGGTAGCGGGTCGCCAGTTTCATGACCGATACGCCCGAAAGGCCTTCGGCATTCTTTCGCATCAGGTCAATGGCGTCCTCTTTGTTGTTCTCAATCGCCACGACGCCTTTAGCGGAGCCAAACGCGCGCATCGCGGCGCGCAGGCCCTTCAGAACGCGGTCGGGCTGCTCCAGCATCAGACGATGGTCGCTGGTCAAGTGGGTTTCGCACTCCGCACCGTTCAGGATCACCATCTCACATAGATCGCCGCAGGGAATGCACATCTTGACATGGGTCGGAAAGCCCGCGCCGCCCATGCCACAAAGGCCGGCATCCTGAATGGCGCTCAGAATTCCCGCAGGATCGCAGGTTTCCACATCGCCAAGCGACGTCGTCTCAGCCCATTCGTCCTTGAAGTCGTTTTCAATGGTGACACAGGCGGGCGTGCCATTCGACGCTTCGCGCACCTCCGTCACGACGCCGGACACGCTGGCGTGCGCCTTTACACCCAGCGGCCCGACCGCCTCCGCAATCAGTTGTCCGATCAGGACATGTTCGCCGGCCTTAACGATAGGGCTGGAAGGCGCGCCCACATGCATGTTCATCGGAATCCGGACGGATTTGGGTGCAAATATCTGCACCGCAAGGTCTTTGGTCGGCTTCTTGCCCGAGGAGATTTCCCCCAGCGGGTGTACGCCGCCCCAGAATCTGCTCTTCATCTTTTCCTCCTGTACGGCGCGCTAGCCGTTTACACCGGCCAGTGTCTTCATGAAATCGGCGCACTGATTGACGCCGCTCACCACTGCGTTGGTTGAAATGGTCGCGCCGCTGATCGCGTCGATGGCGGATGCACCCTCGCCCACCGGTGTTTTAAGTCCCGCAAACTGGTCGGTAAAGGCGGGTTCCTGCACCTTCGCGCCGAGGCCTGGGGTTTCGTTAAACGCCGCGCCGCCGACGCTAATACCGGTCAATGCGCCGCTTAAATCCATGCCGACGATCACCTCGACAGGGCCGCCATAACCCTTTACGGTGGCCTGCGCCACATAGCCGACGGTCTGTCCGCCTGCCTTGCCTTCGTAACAGTTGTCGATGCCGCTGTCCGCGCCGACCTCGACCGGCGTAAACGATTCTGCCGCGCCGAGCACCGCGCGCTGCGAGCCATCCTCCGTAGCCGTGCCCTCCGGCTGTGTCTGCACTACTTCAGGCGTGCTCTCCGGCTGTGCGACCTCAGGTGGCTGCGCGGCCGGTTGAGCCGATACGCCGGGCAATGTCTTCATGAATTCGGCGCACTGATTGATACCGCTCACCACTGCGTTGGTTGTAATGGTTGCGCCGCTGATGGCATCGATGGCCGAAGCCGCCTCACCCGCCTTAGGCACATCCGCAGTCTCACCGGCGGAGGTGGCGCTGGAGGTGGTGTCGCTCCCATTTGTGCCCACTGGCGTCTTGAGGCCGGCGAACTGGGCCGTAAACCAGTCGTCCTGCGCCTTCGCACCGAGGCCCGGGGTTTCGTTGAACTGCGCGCCGCCGACGCCAATACCGGTCAAAGCGCCGCTTAAATCCATGCCGACGATCAC
>JAEZTD010000435.1 GCA_023443705.1 Bacillota bacterium
ACGAAGCTGCCAATCATGTCCTTGATGAGATTCTGAATGTCCTCCATAGACCGGATTCCCGCTCCGGCCATCATTTCTCCAAGTTTTGTCCGCAGCGCCCGCTGCTCCGGCGTGATCCTGCTCTTTCCCATTCGTAAACCTCCGTGATGATATTCCTATTCTACCACCACTGACGGTTTACACAAAATATGGGACGGTCTCCCGCCCCAGTCGGTTTTTGGGGGCAGGTCAGGTCTCGTTGTAATACATGCATAGCATGTTTATATAGAGTTGAAAAAAACGATTTCCCCCAAAGTTGATTCTCTTCTTATGGCTAACGAAATTCTTTTACTCGAGTTATTAACCAGTGCAGCAACGGTGTTAATTACACCGCTGGCCGTATCAACAGGGCTTCCCGATCCTCCCGCCTGAGGTTTTTGTAAATGGGTATATGATCTCTTGTCCGAAAAGTTGGTTTATTTCTCGATATAACCGGTGATCGGCAGGGCGTATCGCTCATCGTCCGTATCCTTCAGGATCTGAAGGTCTTGGTTGTCAAAGCTCGCTCGATTCTGATCATACATTTCATAGAGCCCATGGTAGGCTCGATAGACTTCTTCGGTACGCGCGTCATACACTCGGTCATACCCCATCACGGCATCGCTTCGTTTCTGCGATAAGGCATCATAGCTTTTCTGGCGCGCGTGCCAGGCGGCATTGTAGGCGTCGCTTGCCCCCGACAGCGTTCGTCCAATCTGAAGGAGAATTTCCGTTTCCGACGCAGCCTGGTCTACCGCCGCTTGAATGTAGCGCTCCGATAGCCGGAAACTCGCCAGAACCTCTCTCAGCACACCTTGGATCCCTTCAAACTCATCCGCCGGCGCCATGATGCCAATCGTATTGTAAGCATACATGGGCGCCGAGTCGACGCGGTTTACATAGTAATTCCCTGTGTCGGCAAGCACTGCTGAGAAAAGGCCTTCGCTTGGCAACCCATTGATCGCGGTAAATTGAGCCCGAACAACCGCTTCGTCATACGCATAGGGGCTAAGCATTGAACTGGTTTCATATCGCTCGACGACTGAGATGTCATCCATTACCGGAACTGATGCGGGTTTCCAAATCTGTTCGCACAGGGCGTGATCGTGCCGAATTGCCGAAATATTTCGTCAATCGTACTGGGTTCCAAATCCGGAGCCTCGGAAAAGAACCCCGGGTTCATCGAACCCATCGCATCCATATCCTCATAATTAGCACGCGCTGCGTAATTCTTGATAAATGACTCCAGTTTTGCGTAATAGAAGATCTGCCTCGCGGGATTTGCCGGATCGTAGGCCCGGAACCCAAACCGTATGTAAGCCCCCATTGTTTCATCACCCAATCTTTGGGGAGGCTGACTGTGAAGAAGTCGCTGGAAACCTCCTCCAATTCGAGGCTTGGCATAGACGTGGGCAGAATCCGGATGGTCGCATCACCGGTTGGTTGCGCTCGCGATTCTTCTCAAAGATCGATCTGCTCCAGCTTTTCATATCCGCTGATCTCGAAGTGTCCAGCATTGGTGGGGATCATTGCATTATGAAATGTAAACCAGACAGGATCGTCCGACCCATTTTCAAAGGACAACGCCAACAAAGCGTCGTCGCTGGCGGATTCATCAAATTGCCCTTGTACCGACATCGCGGAGAGCGCATCGACGACCGCAATGACGACTTTTGGTCACTTATAAGAGATTTTGCTCGCCGCCGGAATCCCAAAGGTAGGCTGTCATGTGACCATGGTTCGCCCGGTCCATCGCGTTCGCCCACTCCACATACCCATCACCACGGAATTCGAAAAGAGCGAGTGAAAAATCTTGCGTCTGAGGCAATGTATCTGCCTTTACTTGAGTCGCGATGCTCAGGATGCAGACCCAAACGAGCAGGTAAATGCGCTTGGTAATCGTTGTCTTCATAGCCTCCACCCTCCCCGCATCGTTACACAATAGACGAGAATTTTATGGTATATGTTACCTTTGAAACCTTTGTTTTAGAGATTCTTCTCCCTGGCGTTAATTTGGATTTTGACATCACCCCAATGCAGCACGAATTTTATCCCAGAGTCGGACATCAGGAAGGATATTGGTTCCCATAAGAATGCTCGCCCATTGCGGCGGGCGTTTTTATGCTGAGAGCGCGGCTGGATATGGCAATATCCGGGTGATTTGCAGGCGTACATGGTTGACACAGTACATCCGAATTCACTATAATTTCCCTAAGACGAAGAGATGCTGGAAGGAGGAAGGCGTGATGCCGGAAAAGCGGAAGCGTGTGCGGCGCGCAGTAGATGCTCAGGGCGTATCTTTCAAACATCCAGCCGGTCGGAATTCGGAGAAAGGAGATGATGCCATCCGCGAATAGAAGGAGAAATTGAATATGAAGGCCATTTGCGCCCTGTGGCAATCCTTGCGCTCTCTGAAGGGAAATCAGCGGGTATGCGTGGTAACGGAACCCTTGTGGGCGGTTCCGTACAATCTTTTTTTGCCTTTTATGGCCCTGTACATGTCCTCAATCGGCCTGACCGACGCTCAGATTGGCGCCATCGCCAGCCTGGGCCTTGCGATGCAGTTTCTGTGGGGCCTCTTATCCGGCGCCATCGTAGACAAGTACGGCAGGCGCGGTACGATGCTGGTGTTTGGGCTTGGCAGTTGGATGATTCCCTGCGCGCTCTGGGCCGCTGCCCAGGGCTATTGGCATTTCGCGGTTGCGGCCGCCATGAACAGCATGTGGCGCGTCATCGGAAACAGCTTCAGCTGCATGATCGTCGAGGATGGCGACAGCGGGCGGCTCATCCATGTTTACACGATTCTGAACGTCATGGGCATCGCGGCCGGATTTCTTTCGCCGCTGGTGGGCCTGTGCATCGATCGCTTTACGCTGGTTCCAACGATGCGCGCGCTGTACGCGCTGTCCATGGTGCTGATGACCGCGAAATTCATTCTGCACTACCGGCTGTCCCGCGAAAGCGGCGTAGGCGTGCGGCGAATGAAGGCGTGCAGGGGACGATCCCTATACGCGCTCACCTTCGGGGGCTGGCACGGGTTTGTTGCGGCTCTCGGGCAAAAGCGCATGCGGCTGTGCGTACTTTTGATGGTGCTCATAACGTGTTTCAACACGGTTCAGGCGAGCTTTTGGCCGCTGTTTGTCACGGAGCGGTACGGCATAAGCGACGCCGTCATTTCCGTGTTCCCATTCCTCAAATCGGCGGTTGCCATCGCCGTTTACCTCATGATCAGCCCGCGCATAAGCGTCCTGCGCGTCCAGCGCCCGTTCCTTTTGGCTCTGACGGCGCAGGCACTCGGCCTTCTGGCGCTGGTGATTTGCCCCATGACCTCCGGCGCGGCGTGGGCCGTCTTCCTCTCCGCCGTGTGCGACGCCTTCGCGCTGGCGATCATCGGTCCTTTGTCCGAAGCTTTGATGTCCCTCAGCATTCCCGACACAGAGCGGGCGAGCATCAACAGCCTGCTTTTTGCCGCGATTCTTATGATCAGTACGCCTGTTGGCTGGTGTGCCGGGCAAATCGCTGGGCTTGATCGGGCGCTGCCGCTGATATTGAATCTGTGCCTGTTGGCAGTGGAGACGGCTGTGGTAATCGGGATCGCCAGGGTGGGTCAGCCGGAACAACCCTTGGGTGTGTACGGCGCGCGTTGAAGGTCAGGCTCGGCGTGGTTTGTCCGCCGGTTTGATATATCCGCCCCGCCCGCCGCATAGCAATGAAGGGGAGCGGACGCGGGCCTTCAACCGCGCTCAAAAGGGTACAAGGAGGGCTGAACGTGGAGCTGGAAAGGCAAACCATTGAAGTGGAGCGCCAGGTCGCGAGCGAAAGCGCCCAGGCGCTCGTGCGGGCGGAGGCCACGGTTTCCGGCGCGGGGCGCGAGGCGGTGGAGCCGCTGATGGAGGAGGCGACGCTCTCCATCGGCACCGTAGAGGTGCAGGAAGGGCGCGTGCTGCTGGACGGCACCGTGCGCTGCCAGGCGGTGTACCGGCAGGGCGAGGAAACGAGTCCCCGGGCGGTGGCCGCCCAGGCGCAGTTCAATCAGGCGATCGAGACGCCCGGCGCGAAGCCCCGGATGATCGCGGCCGTGACCGGTCAGGTGGAGCATGTGGAAGCGGCCTACGAGAACGGGCGGATGATTTTTCAGGTGTCGATCATTCTGAACGCCAGGGTCAGCGCGCTGGACACGCTGAGCGTCATTACCCAGGCGGCGGGCATTCCGGCGCTGGAGGCGCGGTTTACGGAGATTTGCTCGACCAAGCTGAGTGCCGAGGCCGGGGCCGAGGCGATGCTTCGGGAGAGCGTGGCGCTTCCCGTGCAGCTCGACGCGCGACTGGCGCTGATCGACTGGTCCAGCGCCCGGGTGACGGGTGTGACACAGGATTTGGGCGGCGTGCGCGTGAAGGGCGAGGTGCTGACAGAGACGCTGATCGGCACCGGCGTGCCCGCAAGGCCGGCCGCGCTGGTGAAGGTGACGCTGCCCTTTGACGAACTGGTGGAACTTCCCGAGTGGCTGACCGGCGATGTGCGCGCCAGTGCGAATGTGACAAGCCTCGTCACCAACGTGGAACAGGGCGGCAGCGAGGAATCCGTGCTGACGCTGGAGGCAAACCTGGCCATCGGTGTGCGTGCCTATGGACGTGATTGCGCCACAGCCCTCTCCGGTGCGTACACCACCGCCGGACAGGCGCTGGAGACAAAAAGTCGCACGATGAACGTGTCCACCGGCGAAGCCTCACTGGACAGCCAGCAGGTGTTCCGCAGCACGATGATGCTGCCGGAAGGCGCGCCCGGCGCGGGTACGGTACTGGCCGCGCGGGTAAGGCCGGTGGTCAGCGAATGGACGGTGGAAAACGGGCAGACCGTGGTTTCCGGCGTGCTCGAGGCGGGGGTTTTGTACTTGCCCGGCGGCAGCGAACGGCTGCAGGCCGCGAGGAGCGAATTACCCTTTATTATCCGGTGCGAGGGCGCGCTGCCGGAGGAGGGAGAACTTACCGTCGAGGCGACCGGCGCCGAGGCCAGCGCGCTGATGAGCGACCGGCTGGAACTCAAGTGCAACCTGCGGGTGACCGGTTCCGCGATGACGACCCAGCCGGTGACGGTGGTGGACGATGTGGAAACGGTGGAGGAAGGCGAGCGCCCGAGCGGCATCCTGATCCTGTGGCCCGTGGCAGGGGACACCGCCTGGTCCATCGGCGAAAAGCACCGGGTCGCACAGAGCCAAATCGGCGCGGCCGAGCCCGGCAAGCCCATTGTGCTGAGGGTCTAGGCGTGCTATAATCCCCGCATGGGGGTTACGCAGGATGATTGAATTGGAGGCGCACGCCAAGATCAACTGGGCGCTGTGGGTTACAGCCCGGCGCCCGGACGGATACCACGAGTTGGATATGCTGATGCAGCGGATCGCCCTTTGCGATCGGCTGAAGGTCGAGGGTGCTGAGGAAACCGTGCTGTACGTGGACGGGCAGCCGTCCACAGATCATGACAATCTGGTGCTTCGCGCCGCGCGCGCGCTCCGGGAGGAAACCGGAGCGCGCCGCGGCGTACGCATGTTTTTGGAGAAGCGCATCCCCGCGCGGGCAGGGCTGGGCGGCGGCAGCGCGGACTGCGCCGCCGCGCTCATCGCGCTCAACCGGCTCTGGGGGCTGGGGCTTTCGGACGGGCGGCTTCAGGCGATTGGCCTCAGGCTGGGCGCGGA
>JAEZTD010000087.1 GCA_023443705.1 Bacillota bacterium
CTTCTGGGCCGCACGGTGGTGGCGAAGAACCTGGACGCGGGCATCCAGATCATGCGCGCGGGGCGTCACGCTTTCCGGCTGGTCACGCTGGAGGGCGACGTGATGAACCCCGGCGGCTCGATGACCGGCGGCAGCGTCCAGTCCCGGATGACCAGCCTATTGACCCGCGAGCGAGAGGTGGACGCCCACAAGGCGAAGATCGCACGGCTCGATCAGGAGACCGAGTCGCTGCGCGAAGCGGTGGACGCCCTCGAGATCGAGCGTTCTGATCTCAAAAAATCCCGCGGGCTGCTGTTTGAAAAGCTGCACCAGCAGGAGATTGCCGTCGCCCGGGAGGAGGCGCACCTTGCCGCCGCCCAGGCGGAGCTCTCCGCACACCTGAAGCGTTCCCGCGCCGCGGACGAGGAGCTGGATCGGCTCACGGGCCAGCTTGCGGACGTGGAGACGTCCCTCGGCCACATCGGCGAAAACGAGGGTGGCGAGGAGCGCGCCGGCACGGAAAAGCGCGCGGAGATCGCACGACTTCAGAAATTGCTGGCCCAGGACCGCGGGGAAACCCAGTCGCTGCGCCAGCAGGTGCTGGAAAAGAGCGTCCGCCTCGCCGCCCAGTCGAGGGGCCTCGACGCGCTGAAAGCAGATCTTGCCCGAATGAAATCGGAGCGAGGCAACCTAAAAAAACTGCTCTCGGACAGCGAAGCCGAAAAAAGCGCCTGCGAGGAGCGGCTCGCCCGCGACCACTCGGCGCTTTCGCAGGCGGAAGCGGCGCTCGGTGCCGCCAGGGCCACGCTGAACGAAACCCGCGGGGATTTCGACCGGCGCGAGCGCGCGCGCACCGGCGCCCAGAAGGCGCTGGAAGGTCTCATGGACGAGGCCGACCGGCTGCGCGTCGAGACCGAGGAGCTCTCCGACAAGTGCCACCGCGCGGAGCTGCAAAAATCCCGCGTGGAGGCAGAATGGAAACAGCTTACCGACCGCATCTGGGAAGACTATGAGCTGACGTACGAAGGCGCGGCCGCCGCCCGCGAGGCGGATTTCAAGCTGGCCGAAGCCGAAAAACGCATCGCCGCCATCCGCGCCCGCATCCGGGAGATGGGCTCGGTTAACGTGTCGGCGGTGGACGAATACCGGGAGACGAAGTCCCGGCACGACGAACTCTCCGCCCAACGGGACGACCTTTTGAAGGCCGAGGCCGACCTCGCCGGGATCATCGCGGACCTCACCGGCCGCATGGAAAAGCAGTTCGTCGAGCAGTTCGCGCTGCTCAACGGCTTCTTCCGGGAAACCTTCGTCAAGCTCTTCGGCGGCGGGCGGGCGAACCTGCGCCTGGAGGACCCGTCGAACCCGCTGACCTGCGACATCGAGGTGGAGGCACAGCCGCCGGGCAAGAAGCTGACGCTCCTCTCTCTGCTCTCGGGCGGCGAGCGGGCGCTGACTGCCATCGCAATCCTGTTCGCGATGCTGGAGGTCAAGCCCACGCCCTTCTGCTTCCTCGACGAGATCGAGGCCGCGCTGGACGATGCCAACATCGACAACTTCGCCGACTACCTCCGGGATTACTCCTTGAACACGCAGTTCGTGGTGGTCACCCACCGCAAGGGCACCATGGAGCGGTGCGACTCACTCTATGGTGTATCCATGGAAGAAAAGGGCGTCTCCCGCATGGTTTCCCTGAAACTCAACAAAAACTGACGGCCGCGCCGCGATCGGGGCGCGCCTTATCGGAAAGGATGTGTTCCCTTGGGCCTGTTTGACAAAATCCGTCAGTCGATGGGCAAAACCCGCGCCAACGTGTCAGACCGCATCGACCAGTTGGTGGATTCTTCGCCGGTGATCGACGAGGCCTTTTACGACGACCTGACCGACATCCTCATCATGGCGGACGCGGGCGTCAAAACCAGCGAGACCATCATTACCCGGCTGCGCGAGAAGTGCAAGGCCGAAAACATCAAGACCACCGGCCCCGCGCGGGCGGCGCTAAGATCCATCGTCGAGGGCATCATGGGCTCGGAGCCGATGCGGCTTCAGTCCCCGATGGTGGTGCCGGTCATCGGCGTCAACGGCGTGGGCAAGACCACCTCCATCGGCAAGCTGGCCTCCCGCATGAAGACGGTGGGCAGAAACGTGGTGCTCTGCGCAGGCGACACCTTCCGCGCCGCCGCCGCGGACCAGCTGACCGTGTGGGCAGATCGGGCGGGCGTGCCGCTGGTCAAGCACCATGAGGGCGCGGACGCCGCCGCCGTGGTTTTCGACGCGGTGCAACTGGCCAAGAGCCGCCACGCGGACGTGCTGATCATCGACACCGCAGGCCGCCTGCACAACAAGGCGCACCTGATGGAAGCGCTGAAAAAAATCTCCCGCGTGGTCGAGCGCGAATACCCGCAAGCCGTCATCAAGGGGCTTTTGGTGATCGACGCCACCACCGGGCAGAACGGCCTCCAACAGGCTCAGGTGTTCAAGGATGCCGCGGTGCTGGACGGCATCATCCTGACCAAGCTCGACGGCACCGCCAAGGGCGGCATCGCCCTTGCCATCCGGAGCGAGCTTGGGCTGCCGGTGCGCTACATCGGCATCGGCGAGGGCCTGGACGACCTGGAACCGTTCGACGCAAAGGCGTTTGTCGAAGCGATTTTCTAAGCTTTTGCGCGTGCGGCATGGCATAGGCAATCTTTGGCCGCGCATGTCGCCCGCCGGTTGCCTTTAAGAAATCGGGGGCGCCGCCCCCGAGCCCCGGAGAAGATCCGCCGGATTGGATCGAATATGGAAGGGGCTCGCCCTCTCCCCTCCTCTCGCGGTGCAAAAGACCCACGCCCCGCCCCGTTTCCGGGATCGTCACCTTTCGGTTTCTCCGGATTTTGCGAGGAACAAAAGTGCCGGGACCCCGTCCAAAAAGCGTCTGATCCCGGCGCGGGATACAGCCGACTACCTTCGAATACCTTTTGAGGTGCAGCCATGAAACCTCGTTTGAACCGGCACATCGAACTCTTTGACGAGCGCGGGCTGGATGTGGAAACCATCCGCACCCTGCGCATCCTGATTGCGGGCGTTGCGGGGGGCGTCGTCTGGGCGAACATCACCACCGGCGTCGCGATCAGCGGCTACATCAAGGCGCTGGGCGCTTCCGACTTCCTGTACGGCCTCATTATGGCGCTGCCGCCGCTGGCCAATGCGTTTCAGCTTCTGGCCTCGTACATTCTGGAGCGTACCTGCAAGCGAAAGCCCATGCTCATGGTCTTTGGCCTTTTGCAGCGGCTGATCTGGATTCCCTTTGGGCTGATCCCCTTCATCCTGCCGATGGGGGACAGCGCGGTGCGCATGTGGGCGGCGGTGGTGATGGTGCTGGTCAGCTCCGTCTCCGGCCCCTTCATCAATGTGGCCTTTTATTCCATCTGCTCCGACGTGATCCCGCTGCGCATCCGCGGGCGGTACTTCGCGGTCAGGAGCCGGATTTCCACCCTCATCGGCATGGCTTTTGGGTTTCTGATCGGCGCGCTCCTGGACGCGGTGCCCGGCTACACCGGCTATGCGGTGGTGTTCGCCATCGCCGGCATCGCGGGCGCGTTGGACATCGCCTCCTACACCTTCATGCACCTGCCGGACATGGCTCCCCCGGTGCAAAAGAACGGCCTTTTCCAGATGATCCGGCCGGTGCTTCGCGACACAAAGTACATGCGCATGGTGCTCGCGTTGACGGCGTGGATGTTTTCCGTGCAGATCACCGCGCCCTATTTCAACGTATACATGCTGGAAAACATGCGCATGACCAATTTTGAGATCACCGTCTCCTGTCAGATCGTCAGCAACCTCTTCCTGGTGCTGGTGGTTTCCCGCTGGGGCACAGCGCTGGACAGCTACGGCAGCCGCCCCGTGCTGACCGTAGGCGCGTTCCTCACCTCCTTCGCGCCGCTCTTCTGGACGCTGATCGGCCCCAGGATGGTATGGGCGGTGGCGCTGGTCAACATGCTCAGCGGCGCGACCTATGTGGCCATCGATCTCGGCGCGCAGAACCTTTTCATGTCCCAGGCCAAGGATTCGAACCGCTCCATGTACATCGCGCTCTACTTCTTCTTTACGCAATTGATTGGCCTTGCGGTGGGTTCGGCCGTGGGCGGATGGCTTCTGGATAACGTGATGTACCGCGTGGAAGCCTACAACCTGGTGATTCTGGGCACTCCGATCTCCCGCTACAACGCACTGTTCGCGGTCTCCGGCATTCTGCGGCTTCTGACGGTCTTCTTCCTCTTCCCCGGCATCCATGAGGAGGGCGCGGCCAGCGCCGGCCAGGTCGCGGGCGACATGACCCGCGCCGCGCGCCGCTACGCCCGCGAGGTCCAGGTAACCATGCACCGCCGCTCCATCCATAAGCGGCTGAACAAACAGGAACAGGAGGGCATTGACCTTGACATCAACGGCTAAGCGCTCGGAGCTCGCCGAGAAGGATACCTGGCGCCTTGAGGACATCTATGCAAGCGACGCGGCCTGGGAGAAGGCCTTTGAAGACTGCCGCGCGCGCGTCGGCAGCTTTTCCCGCCATCAGGGCGCGCTGGGCAACAGGGAAGCGCTGCTTTCAGCGCTTCAGGACTACTTCGCCGCGGTGCTTGAGGTGAGTTCGCTGTTCGCCTATGCGAAAATGCGCCGGGATGAGGACAACACCGTCGCCCGCTATCAGGCGCTGACCGACCGGGCAACCTCCCTTTCGGTGGAGTTCTCCACCGCGTCGTCGTTCCTGACGCCGGAATTGATCGCCCTTGACCCGGATTACCTCGCCACCTGCGCGGCTGACCCGGCGTTCTCCGATTACCGTATGTTCTTCGCCGCCATCGAGCGCGCCCGCCCCCACACCCTCTCCGCCGCAGAGGAGCGGATTGTCGCAATGGCGGGTGAGTTGGGCGCAGGGCCCGGCGTGATCTTCGACATGCTGACCGACGCCGACATGAAGTTCCCAGAGGTGCCGGACGGCGAGGGCGGCATGGTGCCGCTCACCCACGGCAGCTACATCCACCACATGATGAGCGCCGACCGCGCGGAGCGCAAGGCCGCCTTCACCGCGATGTATGAGACGTTCAAATCCTTCTCGTCCACGGTGCCCGCCGTCTACGCCGCCTCCGTCAAGGCGGATCTGTTCTCCGCCCGTACCGCAAGGTTCGATAGCGCGCGGGAGGCGTCGCTGTACCGAAACGACGTGCCCGTCGCCGTCTACGATAGCCTGATTGAGGCCGTCCACCGCCACCTGCCCGCGCTTAACGAACTGATTCGCTTCCAGATGCAGCGGCTGGGCCTTACCGACCCCGCCATGTACGATGTGTACGCCAAGATGCCGGGCGAATTCTCGATCGACCTGCCCTTTGAGGATGCCTACCGCCTGGTGGTGGAGGCGCTCGCCCCGCTCGGCAAGGATTATCAGGCGGTGCTGGAACGGGCGCTGGCCGAGCGCTGGATCGACCCGTTTGAAAACGAGGCCAAGTCCTCCGGCGCGTATTCCTGGGGTACCTACGAAACACACCCCTACGTGCTGATGAACTACCATGAGACGCTGGAAGACCTTCTGACCATCGCCCACGAGATGGGGCACTCGCTGCACACGTACCTGAGTGCCGCGGCACAGCCCGCGCCGATGGCCGAGTATTCGCTGTTCGTGGCGGAGGTCGCCTCCACAGTCAACGAAGTGCTGGTTCTGATGTACCTTCTGGACAAGCATCCCGAGAAGAGCGCCCAGAGCTACCTGCTCAATAACCTTTTGCAGGCCTACCGCACCACGCTGTTCCGGCAGACCATGTTCGCTGAATTTGAAATGATCGCCCATGAGATGGCGGAAAAAGGCGAGGCGCTGACAGGCGAGAGCCTGAACGCGGTCTACGCGGATCTCAACAAAACCTACTATCCCTCCATCGAGCAGACGGATCTGATCCAGTACGAGTGGATGCGCATCCCCCACTTCTACAACGCCTTCTACGTCTACCAGTACGCCACCGGATTCTCCGCCGCGATGGCCATCGCGGGGATGATCCGGGAGGAGGGCGCACCGGCGGTCGAACGCTACGTCCGGTTCCTGTCCGCGGGCGGAAGCCTCTACCCCATCGACGCGCTGAAGCTGGCCGGCGTGGACATGTCCACCCCCGAACCCGTCGAAAAGG
>JAEZTD010000097.1 GCA_023443705.1 Bacillota bacterium
AAGTACCATCGTGATCGCCGCCGTCAACGTCGTCTTGCCGTGGTCGACGTGCCCGATCGTGCCTACGTTTACGTGCACCTTATTGCGCTCAAATTTTGCCTTCGCCATTGCCTTGGTTCCTCCCTAATCATTGTCGTCCGGGGCGATTTGTGGAGCGGGTGATGGGAATCGAACCCACGTGATCAGCTTGGGAAGCTGGAGCTCTGCCATTGAGCTACACCCGCACGCCCGCCCTTTACGCATGAAAGCACAGCCAACACGCCGTCATACGCGAACCATTGTACTGGAAGGCACGTGGTTTGTCAATACGAAGTTTGCCGTTTGGGGGTTAAAAATGCAAAGTCTGCCCAAATCCGGGGGCAGGCCGCTCAAACGGCCTTCGCCGTGGCGAGAAACGTCTGAGAAACCTGTCGGCCTTTCGTCGTTTCGGCGGATTATCGCGACGGAGTAACCGCTGCCCACACCCGCGAGCGCAACGATGCGGGCAACAAAACGATAGGCGGGCCGCCCGGAAAACCACCGGGCGTCAAGCGAGCGCAGGCTCTGCCCACAGGCGGGAAGGGGGTGTCAGCGCCCCTATTCCTGCAGCATCTTCTGAAGCTTGCGCTTGACCCGCTGCAGCGCGTTGTCGATGGACTTGACGTGCCGATGCATCTCGCCGGAAATTTCCTGATAGCTCTTGCCCTCAAGGTACCGCTGAAGCACCTGCTTCTCAAGGCCTGACAGGGCCTTTCCGATGCGGCCCTCGATCAGCGACACATTCTCTCGGTTGATGAGCACCTCTTCGGGATTCGCCTCCCAGCCCTCGGTGATGACGTCCAGGAGCGTCCGGTCGGACTCCTCGTCGTAGATGGGCTTGTTGAGTGACACGTAGCTGTTGAGGGGGATGTGCTTCTGCCGGGTTGCCGTCTTGATGGCGGTGATGATCTGGCGCGTGATGCACAGTTCCGCGAAGGCGCGGAAGGAGGCGAGCTTATCCTCCCGAAAGTCACGGATGGCCTTGTACAGCCCGATCATGCCTTCCTGCACGATGTCTTCGTGGTCGGCGCCGATCAGAAAATAGCTGCGCGCCTTGGAGCGCACAAAGTTCTTGTATTTGTTGAGCAGATACTCCAGCGCAGTACCATCCGCCTGCTGCGCGAGGCGGACCACCTGTTCGTCGGTCATATGCTCAAAACGCTCGTACAGAACCAAAGGGTTATTCTCCTCTTCGCATGCGTTCCAGCTTCTGACGCACGTCGGGCGGCAGATGTTCCAGAACGGTGGTCTTTCGGGGCGGCTCGCGCCGGACGATGGCCGGCGGAACGCGCATGCGCTCGATTTCGGCGATCAGTTCCCGCGAAGGGAGCCGCGTAGCGCCGCGGGCCAGCACCACCGTCTGTTCGACAGAATCGTTGGTGGCGACCCGTACCTCCATGCGCCCGGCGTCGATGGCGGCGGCATATCCGTCGCAGAGCCGCTCGATGTAATGGTCCGCGGTCTCGCCGCGCTTGGTGAAAACCACCGTCAGCGCGCCGGACTCCTGGGTTGAGCGGACGGGCCGGTCGGACTGCCATGCGTCAAACACCAGAATCACCTGCTGGCCGGAGTAGCCGGCGTAGTCCGATAGCGCGTGGATGAGTTCATGCCGGGCGTCCTCCAGCTTTCCCCGGGGGACGCCCTTCCAGGCGCACAGCACGTTGTAGCCGTCCACCAGCAGAATGCGCTTCATTGGCCGCCCCGGGCGCGCATGACTTCGTACAGCGCGATGCCTGCGGCCACCGACGCATTGAGCGAGCCGATTTGACCCTTCAGCGGGATCGACACCACCTTATCGCACCCCTCCAGCACGAGCCGTGAGATGCCCTCGCCCTCCGAGCCGATCACGACGACAGCCGGGCCAGTCAGGTCGGACTCACGGATGTCTCCGCCCGACATGTCACAGCCGATCACCCACAGCCCTTTCTCCTTGAGTTCTGCCAGGGTTCTCGAAAGGTTGCCCACCCGGGCCACCGGCAGGTAGCTGAGCGCGCCCGCCGAAGCCTTGACCGCCGCAGGGTTCAGCCCGGCGGAACGGCGCTCCGGCACGATGACGCCGTGGGCGCCGCAGCATTCGGCGGAGCGGATGACCGCCCCCAGGTTGTGGGGATCGGTCACGCCGTCCAGCACCACGATGAAGGGCGCTTCGTCCTTCTCCGCAGCTTTTTCCAAGATCGCCTCCACAGAGGAATAGGCCGCTGCCGACGCGTAGGCCAGCATGCCCTGATGGTTGGGGTATACGGCGTCCAGCCGCGCGCGTTCCACAAACTGCACCACAATGCCCGCTTCCCGGGCTTTCGCAACCAACTCACGCGCGGAGCCGGACAGCTCGCCCTGGGCCACCAGCATTTTCTCGATAGGCTGCCCTGCCTTCAGCGCCTCCCGGATGGGGTTGCGGCCCACCAGCAGGTTGTCCATTTCGGCGGCTTCCACCTCCGGTGAAGCGGGTACTTCCATCTCCGGGCGATCAAATTTCGGAACAGGTCTGCCGTAGCGCGGCGCATCTCCGGCGGGCTTGTCAAACTTCGGCGCGGGGCGGCCGTAGCGCGGCGCGTCCCCGGCGGGCTTATCGAATTTCGGCGCGGGACGGCCGTAGCGCGGCACGTCCTGCTTTGCGCGGCTGCCCTCGTCGTACACTGCGGGCGGAACCGGGCGTTCCGGTGTGCGCGAAGTGCGCGGACCGGGCCCCTTGCCGCCATCGTCGCGGAAAGACCGCCCAGGCCTGTCCCCGTAGGGCTTCCTGTCCCTGTCGTAGGGACGGCGCCCGCCTTCACCCTGCGCGCCCCTGTCATAATACCGGCGTCCGTCGCCGGGCTTTCCGTCGCCCTTCCCACCCTGGGAACGATCCTGCGGACGCCCGCCCTTGCCGCCGGACAAGTACCTCTCAAAACCGCGGCCCTTGCCGCCGCCCTTCTTACCATCCATGCTGTTACCTCTCCTCCGCGCCCAGCGCGACTTCGATCAGCGCTTCCATGCGCGCCTTTTGATCGGTCAAATACAGGTATCCAATGAGCGCCTCCAACGCCGTGGCGCGGTGGTATTCCGCCGGGTCGGCGTTATGGGGCGGCGTCTGCCGCGCGTTGCGCGCGCGGCGCACCACCCTGCGCTCGGCGTCGGTCAGGACCGGCTCAATCCTGAGAAGCGCCGCCGACTGCGCGTGGGCGCATACCGTTCCGATGGCGGCGCGGTGCAGCGCTTGGATGCGGTCGCCGCCGCGCACGAGCCGTTCACGTACGTAGAATTCGTAAATCGCGTCGCCGAGGTAGGCGAGCTCCAGCGAACTGGGAAGGCCTGTCACAGCAGCTTCAGGAAGCGCTCGTAGGCCGCCTTCCAGTCCTCGCCATCTCCTTGGGGCTGGTAGGTGATGGTCGGGAACGACCGCGCGACGACTTCGCGCAATTCCGCGACCGAGCCGATCGCACCCAGCGCCATCGCCTGCACCAAGAGATTCCCGATCACAGTCCCCTCGCTCGGGCCCGCGATGACGGGCTTTCGGAGCGCGTTGGCCGTGTACTGGTTGAGCATCAGGTTCTTACTGCCGCCGCCGACGATGTTGAGCGCATCCACAGGATGGCCCAGGAGATCCTTCTCCAGACGCTCGACGCTCCAGCGGTACTTGAGCGCCAGGCTCTCCAGAATCACGCGGATGATCTGCCCGCGACCCTTGGGCACGCTCTGCCCGGTGCGCTCGCAGTAGGCCTGAACCCGAGCGGGCATGCCGCCCGGCTGCAGGAAGCAAGGGTCGTCCACGTCGAGGATCGCGAGGAAGGGCGGCGCTTCTGCGGCCATCCTGTCCAGCGTGTCGAAGTCCACGGCATCCTCGCGGCGGTCCCACTCGCGCTTGCACTCCTGCAGAATCCACAGGCCCATGATGTTCTTGAGCAGCCGCGTGGTGCCGTCGACGCCGCCCTCGTTGGTGTAGCTGGCCTCGAGAACCGCGCGCTCGCACATGGGGGTGCGGATTTCGGTGCCGAGAAGCGACCAGGTGCCGCTGGAGATGTAGGCGAAGTTATCGCCCTTCGCAGGCACCGCAGCCACCGCCGACGCGGTGTCGTGCCCGCACACCGCGATGACAGGCACCTCACCCACGCCGGTCTCCGCGGCGATGCCCGGCAGCAGCGTGCCCCGCGTCGCGCCCGGCTGCTCAATCTTCGTGAACAAAGACCGCGGGATGCCGAAGGCGTCCATCAGTTCCCACGCCCAGTCCCGGGTGTTCGGGTCGATCAGTTGGGAGGTGGAAGCGATGGTGTACTCCGTCGCCATTCTGCCCGTCAGTAAGTAGGCCAGCAGGTCGGGGATCATAAGCAGTTTGTCCGCGATGTCCCAGACGGGGTCCTGCTGGAGCTTCATCGCATAGAGCTGAAAGAGCGTGTTGAACTGGATGAACGCGAGGCCCGTGCGGCGGAAGATCTCGTCCTTGGACATAATCTCAAACGCCTTTGGCATGATCTCGTCGGTGCGCTTGTCTCGGTAATGCACCGGAATGCCCGCGAGATGTCCATCCCGGCCCAGAAGCCCAAAATCGACGCCCCAGGTGTCGATGCCGATCGAATCCAGCCGGATGCCTTCCCTCGCGGCCTTGGTCAGCGCCTGCTTCATCTCAAAGAAAAAGCGCTGAACGTCCCAGACCATGCGGCCGTTGATGGTCACCGGGTCGTTGGAGAACCTGTGAATTTCCGTGAGGCGGATGCGCTCGCCGTCAAACTGTCCGAGCATCGCGCGGCCGCTGGACGCGCCGAAATCAAAACCCAGAAGGTTCAACGCCTTCGTATTCATGTCAATCCCCACTTTCTTATACATCAGCGCCATTATACCAGTTTGGTGGGGCGGCGTAAACGTATTTTTCACCGCCCCAGAGCCGTTTCACGCATGCATGCATTATGCAGTGCAAATTCGCGGTTTTTCCGCAGTAATCCACAATATCCACAGGCTTATCCACAGAAAAGGACCGTAGAACACTGGTTTTTGGCGGAATTTGGACAATCATGGTGGATTATTCATCGGGATAACGGAAAGTTATCCACAGAACGGCGCCTGTTTCGTTGGCCCACGCGAGAGACGCGGTCGGTTTTGCACTGTGGAAATGTGGATTGTCCCGATCAGTGCCGAATGGCGCTCCTTGAGGCGCTTGAAGCCCAGAAGCCAATCTCCTGCGCGTTCCACCCGCAGAGTCTCCCTGTGGATTTACGAAAACGGAACCACTGACGGATTCCACAGTATGCCGGTCTGTATTCACTGAAGCCGCTAATCGCGCAGCCCTTCAAGCCGCGCGGAGGGATCGGCGTTCAGCGAAAGATCCGCCAGCGCGCCGGACATCAGACAGTAGAAGGCGGCGCTGCCGATCATCTCCGCGTTATCGGTGCAGAGCCGGGCGGGCGGCAGAAAGACTTCGAGCCCCGCCTCAGAGCCTTCGCGTTCCAGCGACCGCCGAAGCAGCAGATTGGCCGCCACGCCGCCCGCCGCCGCCACGCGCTTCGCGCCGGAATCCACGGCAGCGCACACCGTCTTTTCCACCAGCATCGAGACCACCGCTTTCCGGAAAGAAGCGGCAAACCCCGGCTGATCGATGGGCTTTCCTTGTTGGCGGAGCGTGTGGGCCTGATTGATCACAGCGGTCTTGAGGCCGCTGAAGGAGAAGTCGTATGGCCCCTGGGTGGAAACCCTGGGAAAGTGATAGGCCCCGTCGTCTCCGGTTTCCGCCAATTTATCGAGAAGCGGCCCCCCTGGATAGGGGATGTCCAGCACCCGGGCAACCTTGTCGAAGGCTTCGCCCGCGGCGTCGTCCGTCGTCCGCCCCAGAAGGCGGTACGCGCCGTAGCGCTCCACAAAAACGATGTGGCTGTGCCCGCCCGACGCGACAAGGCAGACGAAGGGCGGCTCCAGTTCCGGGTGCGCCAGGTAGTTGGCGCTCACGTGCCCCTCGATGTGGTTAACGGGGATCAGCGGCAGGTTCCGCGCATAGGCAAAAGCCTTCGCCCAACTGTACTTCATCGCCATCACCACTGTCGGCGGCGTCGCCACCGACTGGGCCAACGACGGCGTTTTCGGCGACGGCTGGCACTTCCTCG
>JAEZTD010000134.1 GCA_023443705.1 Bacillota bacterium
TCGCAAGGGGCGGCCATATCTGAAAAAACTCAGCCCGGATGTGCCGCTGGTCACCGGGCAGCGGGTTGTCGACGCGCTTTTCCCGCTGGCCAAGGGCGGCACGGCCGCCGTGCCCGGCCCCTTCGGCTCGGGCAAGACCGTTGTGCAGCACCAGCTGGCCAAGTGGTCGGACGTGGACATCGTGGTCTACATCGGCTGCGGCGAGCGCGGCAACGAAATGACCGACGTTTTGAACGAGTTTCCGGAATTGAAGGACCCGAAGTCCGGCCGCAGCCTGATGGAGCGGACGGTGCTCATCGCCAACACCTCGGACATGCCGGTGGCGGCGCGGGAAGCGTCGATCTACACGGGCATCACCATTGCGGAATACTTCCGCGACATGGGCTATTCCGTCGCGCTGATGGCCGATTCCACCTCCCGCTGGGCCGAGGCGCTGCGCGAGATGAGCGGTCGACTGGAGGAAATGCCGGGCGAAGAGGGGTATCCCGCATACCTGGGCAGCCGGCTCGCGCAGTTCTACGAGCGGGCGGGCCGCGTGATCGCGCTGGGTTCCGAGGGACGCGAAGGCGCTCTCTCCGTCATCGGCGCGGTTTCTCCGGCGGGCGGCGACATCTCCGAGCCCGTCAGCCAGGCCACGCTGCGCATCGTCAAGGTTTTCTGGAGCCTCGACGCGCAGCTTGCATACGCGCGCCACTTCCCGGCCATCAACTGGCTGACCAGCTATTCACTGTACCTTGACAGCATGAGCGGCTGGTATGACCGGAACGTCGAACGGGATTGGACGGCAAAGCGCGAACGCACCATGCTGCTTCTGCACGAGGAGAGCGAACTGCAGGAAATCGTACAGCTCGTCGGCATGGACGCGCTTTCGCCTGCCGACCGGCTGAAGCTGGAGGCCGCGCGCTCGATCCGGGAAGACTTCCTGCATCAGGACGCGTTCCACGAAGTGGACACCTATTCGCCCCTTGAAAAGCAATACTTCATGCTGTCGCTGGTGCTTTCGTACTACGACGCCTGCCGCGCGGCGCTCGAGAAGGGAATCCCCATCGGAGAGCTTGTGCGCCTCGGCGTTCGCGAAGCCATCGGCCGCTTCAAGTACCTGCCGAACGAGCGGATCCATGAGGGCCGCCGGGAAATCGAGCGTCAGCTGGAAGATGAAATCGCCGCGCTTATGAAGTCGCTGGAAGAGAGGGATCGATAATGCCCAGAGAGTACCGGACGATTCAGGAGGTTGCGGGCCCGCTGATGATGGTCGAGGGCGTAACCGATGTCGCCTACGACGAACTGGGCGAAATTGAAACCGCCAGCGGCGAACGCCGCCGCTGCAAGGTGCTGGAAATCAGCGGCACCTCCGCGCTGGTGCAGCTTTTTGAAAGTTCGGCGGGCATCAGCCTTGCCGACAGCAAGGTGCGCTTTTCCGGGCGAAGCATGGAGCTGGGCGTTTCGGAGGACATGCTCTCCCGCGTGTTCGACGGCCTCGGACGGCCCATCGACGGCGGCCCCGAGATCCTGCCGGAGTTCCGCCGGGACATCAACGGCCTGCCGATGAACCCCGCCGCCAGAAATTACCCCCAGGAGTTCATCCAGACCGGCGTTTCGGCCATCGATGGCCTGAACACGCTTGTGCGCGGCCAGAAGCTGCCGATTTTCTCCATGTCCGGGCTGCCCCACGCGAATCTCGCCGCGCAGATCGCCCGGCAGGCCAAGGTGCGCGGCACCTCGGAGCCCTTCGCCGTCGTGTTTGTCGCGATGGGCATCACGTTTGAAGAGTCCAACTTCTTCATCCAGTCCTTCCGCGAATCGGGCGCCCTCAGCCGAACGGTCATGTTCGTCAACCTCGCCAACGACCCGGCCATCGAGCGCATCGCGACGCCGCGCATGGGCCTGACCGCCGCCGAATACCTCGCCTATGACAAGGGCATGCACGTGCTCGTCATCATGACCGACATCACGAACTACGCAGACGCGCTCCGGGAAGTCTCCGCCGCGCGCAAGGAAGTGCCCGGCCGCCGCGGCTACCCCGGCTACATGTACACCGACCTTGCCAGCCTCTATGAGCGCGCTGGCCGGCTCAAGGGCCGTCAGGGCTCGATCACGATGATCCCGATCCTGACCATGCCCGAGGACGACAAGACCCCCCCGATCCCCGACCTCACCGGATACATCACCGAAGGGCAGATCATCCTGTCCCGCGATCTCTACCGGCGCGGCATCCAGCCGCCCATTGACGTATTGCCCAGCCTCTCGCGCCTGAAGGACAAGGGCATCGGCGAGGGCAAGACCCGCGCCGACCACGCGGGCACCATGAACCAGCTCTTCGCCGCCTATTCCCGCGGCAAGAACGCCAAGGAGCTGATGGCGGTTCTGGGTGAGGCCGCGCTGACGGACATCGACCTGATGTACGCCAAGTTTGCCGATGAGTTTGAGCGGCAGTACGTCAACCAGGGCTACGCTTCCGACCGCAGCATCGAGGACACGCTCTCGCTTGGCTGGAGCCTTCTGCGCATGCTGCCCAGGGGAGAGCTCAAGCGAATCAAGGATCAGTTCCTCGACGAGTACTACGGCGGCTGACCGGGAGGCGCATCATGCAAAAGGGACAGATCAACCCCACCAGAATGGAGCTGACGCGGCTCAAGCGCAAGCTCGTGACCGCCGTGCGCGGGCACAAGCTTTTAAAGGACAAGCGCGATGAGCTGATGCGCCGGTTCCTCGATCTGGCGCGGGAGAACCGGACGCTGCGCGGCCGGGTGGAGGAAGGGCTTCGCGCCTCCGCCGCCGACTTTGCGCTGACACGCGCCATGACGCAGCCTCAAGTGGTTGACACCGCGCTGCTCGCGCCGGCGCAGGAGGTTGAAATCGGTGTCGGCGAAAAGAACGTGATGAGCGTCATGGTGCCGGAGTTCACGCTGAAATTCCGAAGCCAGGACAGCGCCGCGCTCTACTCCTACGGTCTGGGCTTCACCGCCGCGGACCTTGACGACGCGGTTACCAGCCTCGCCGGCGTGTTTCAGGACATGCTCAGGCTGGCGGAAGTCGAAAAGAGCTGCCAGCTGCTGGCGCTGGAGATCGAAAAGACCCGTCGGCGCGTCAACGCGCTGGAGTACGTGCTCATCCCGGACATGCGCTCCAAGATCCGCTACATTTCGATGAAACTGGACGAAAACGAGCGCGGCACGCAGATCCGGCTGATGAAGGTCAAGAGCATGATCCTCGAACAGGCGCACCACTACGCGGACCGTGCCAATGAGCAGGCCTGAACGGCCCATTGGACAGCACAAAGAGCGTCGGAAAAGCGGCGCTCTTTGTTATTCTTTTGGCGCATGGGCAAGGCGTGTTCCACCGGCGCTCGCGCGGAAGGCGGAGCATTGCGGTTTCGCCGGAACTGGTTTATAATGGGGCGGGGAGCCATCGTGACAGGGGGCGGCTTTATGAGCGGAAAGGCGTTTGTCCGAAGGGCGGAGACGGCGGAAGCGGTCTACAAGGCGGAGCATCCGGGCTACGAGTACACAAAGCGCATCATCGTGGGCAAGGCGGATTCGGAGCATTTTGACGTCTCCGTCTATGAAGTGCCGCCGGGAAAATCCGCGGTGCCCTACCACCACCACGCTCGAAACGAGGAAGTATTTCTGATTCTGAGTGGCACGGCGCTTTTGAAGTCGCCGGAAGGGGAGCGGGTGGTCGCTGCCGGGGATTTCCTCTACTTTCCGAACAACGAGAACGGCGCGCATAAGCTGACGAACACCTCCGAGACGGAGCGCCTCGTCTATGCGGATTTTGACATCCGGCACGATCCGGAGGTGGCCTACTACCCCGATTCCGACAAGGTTGGCGTCATGGACAAGGGTGTTTTTACGCTCTTCCCGCGCGCTGAAAAGGTTGGCTATTACGAAGGAGAATAATTGCGGGGAGCGGCTTGTGCCCTGCAAACATGTGATAAGCATACGGCGGCCACCGGGTTATTTCCGGTGGCCGCGCAGACCATCAACAAAGTCGCCGTTGGGTTTCAATCGTTCCCGGCGGCGTGTACGCCGGGAACGGGACAGCGACACCAGTACGCATATTGGTGTCGCTATCCACTCCTTTGGTCAGTACGTCGCACGGAAATCCGTGAGGATTTCAGGCGCACGCAGGATCCCTTCCTTCGCATCGAAAAAACCGCAGGTTTTTCGATGCCTTGGGAGGCCACCGTATTATATCCGGTGGCCTACCGGATTATATCCGGTGGCCTCGCGGTTTCGGCAATCTGTTTTGAGGGGATTCATTTTTGAAAGATCAGGCCAGTCCGACGCGGCCCAGTTCCCGGTGCATTTCCGGGCGCGCCCCGGTAATGGCCACCGTGACGCCGCGCTCCTTCAGGCGTTCACGCAATTCGCCCAGCGCGCTGAGGGCGCTGAGGTCCGCGGAATAGGCATGGGTCAGATCCAGCGTGACGCGCTCAATGCCCTCCGCCAGCACCTCGATCTCCTGAATCCGGGTCTGGGTACCGAAGAACAGCGCGCCGTGCAGGCGGATCACGCGGTGGCCGTCGGAGGCTTCGTCGGCAGAGACGGTCAGGTGTGCGCTCTTGACCACAAAGGACACCGCCGCCACCAATACGCCCGCGGCGATGGCAATGGTTAGATCGAAAAACACCGTACACAGGAGGGTGATCATGTACATCATGATCGCGTGCTTCATCTTGGATGAGAAAATCTGCCGGATGGCCGCCCATTCGTTCATGCGCCAGGCGGTCACCATCAATACGCCCGCCAGCGCCGCCAGCGGAATGCGGGACATGACCCCG
>JAEZTD010000152.1 GCA_023443705.1 Bacillota bacterium
GTATGGATCCCTTCAAGGTATTGGGCATAGAACCCTCCTCATCCGAGGAAGAGGTCACCAGGGCATACCGGAAACTGGCGAAGCGGTATCACCCGGATCTGAACCCGGGCGACAAGACCGCCGAACAGAAGATGCGGGAGATCAATGCGGCTTACGAGCAGATCAAGTCCGGCAAGACAGGCGGCGCTTCCTACGAGCGCACCGACGGCAGCTACGGCCCAAGACCTCGGCAGCAGGCGGGCGGCGGCCCGCAAAGCGGTGGGGCATACCGGGAAAGCGACCCGTTCGGCGGGTTTGATTTCGGCGGGTTTGAGAGCATCTTTGGCGACCTGTTCGGTGGGCGTTCGTACGGCGCGCCGGAATTCAGGCAGGTGCGCATGCTGGTTCAGGCCCGGCGTTATGGAGATGCGCTCAACCTGCTTTTGAGGCTCCCGCACAATGCCGAATGGTATTACCTCTCGGCCATTTCGAACTACGGCGTGGGCAACCGGGTAACGGCGCTCCAGCACGCCCAAGAGGCGGCGCGGCTGGAGCCGGGCAATCCGGAGTATCGCGACCTCTTAAGCCAAATCCAGCAGGGCGGCTCCGCATACCGGCAGGCGGGTCAGCGCCGCGGGTATGACATGGGCAACCTTGGAAGCAGCTTTTTGAAAATGCTGTTTTATCAGTTGATCTGCTGCTTCTGCTGCCGCTGCTGCTGAATCATCACAAACTAAAACATCGGAGGATAAAATGGGCAGAATCATCGGCATCGATCTGGGCACCACCAATTCCTGTGTAGCGGTGATGGAGGGTGGAAAGCCGGTCATCATCCCGAACGCCGAAGGCGGCCGCACCACGCCATCGGTCGTGGCGTTTTTGCAGAGCGGCGAACGGCTGGTAGGGCAAACGGCACTTCGCCAAGCGGCGGTCAACACCGCGCGCACCGTCTCATCCATCAAGCGGGAGATGGGTACGGATTATAAGGTAAAGATCGACGGAAAAGCTTTCACACCCCCGGAAATCTCCGCAATGATCCTGGGCAAGCTCAAAAAAGATGCGGAGGCCTATCTGGGCGAAGAAGTTTCCGAGGCGGTCATCACCGTGCCCGCCTACTTCACCGACGCCCAGCGCCAGGCCACCAAGGACGCGGGCACCATCGCGGGGCTTGAAGTCCGGCGCATCATCAACGAGCCCACCGCCGCCGCGGTGGCCTATGGCGTGGACAGGGAAGAGAGCCAGAAGGTGCTGGTGTTCGACCTCGGCGGTGGCACCTTTGACGTGTCGATTCTCGACATCCGGGATGGTGTGATCGAAGTCAAGGCCACGGCAGGCAGCAACCGTTTGGGCGGCGACGACTTTGACAGGTGCCTGGCGGATTGGCTGGCTTCGGAGTTCAGAAGGGAAAACAAGGTGGATCTCAACGGCAATACGGCCGCCATGCAGCGGCTGAAGGAAGCGGCGGAGCAGGCGAAGAAAGAACTGTCCAACACAGAAATGGCGACGGTCGTCCTGCCGTATCTCGCGGAATCCGGCGGCACGCCCCTGCACCTGAACGCCACGATCACCCGGGCCAAATTCAACGAGCTGACCGCCCATCTTGTGGAAGCCACCGCGGGCCCCGTCCGCCAGGCGATGGAGGATGCCCACATCACAAAAAACGACATTGGAAAGGTGCTGCTCGTGGGCGGTTCCACCCGCATCATAGCTGTCCAGGAGAAGGTGCTTTCGCTCACCGGAAGGCCCGGTTTTAAGGGCGTTAACCCTGATGAGTGCGTAGCGGCGGGCGCGGCGCTGCAAGGCGGCGTGATGATCGGCGAGGTCACGGGGCTTTTGCTGCTCGACGTGACACCACTGTCGCTGGGCATCGAGACGATGGGCGACGTATGCACCCACATCATCGAGCGCAATACCACCATCCCGATCTCGAAGAGCCAGGTGTTCACCACAGCGGCCCCCTTTCAGCCAGCGGTGGAGATCCATGTGCTGCAGGGAGAGCGGCCCCGGGCCAGCCAGAACAAGACCCTGGGCAAGTTCAAGCTCAAAGGAATTCAGCGGGCCATGGCGGGTGTGCCGCAGATTGAAGTCACATTCTCCATCGACGCCAATGGCATCGTGAATGTCGCGGCGAAGGATCTCTCCACCGGCAAGGCCCAGGAGATCACCATCGAGTCCTCCTCCAACATGAGTGACGAGGACATCCAACAGGCCATCCGGGACGCGCAGCAGTACGCTTCCGAGGACGGCAATTTCCGAAAAGAGACCGAGCTCCGCCGGGAACTACAGCGGCTGATTGCCCAGGCCGACGCCGTGCGGAAACAGGCGGGCGAGGGCAAAAAGCGCCTGATCTTCCGAGCGCCCAAGGACGATTTGTCGGAGCCGGTCAAGGCGGCGGAGAAAGCACTGCGCGGCAAGGACCCTGAGCAGATGGATGCTGCACGCGCCGCACTCGAGGAGGCGCTGAAGCGCGCGGGCGCTTGAGAGGCCGCAAGATACATTGGGAAAACCGGGCATAGGGATGCCCGTAGATTCACGAAGGAGTAAGCAACATGTTTGGGAGCAAGACATCGAAAATCGAAAAGCTGACCGCCAGAAAGAAGTCCGATCAACTGGTCAGGTATCTAGGTGACAAGGACCCCGAGATCCGCCTCGCCGCCATCAAGGGATTGGGGCAGGCGGGTGGCGAGCCCGCCTTCAACAGCCTCGTGACCCTGCTGCGGGATCCAAACGCGAATATGCGGGTGGCCGCTGCCTCGGCAATGGAAGTACTGAAAGATCCCAAGTCCTGCGCATTCCTCAGCGCGCGCGTGAAGGACGAGACAGACGCTTCGGCCAAGGCGGCCATGAACCGCGCACTCAAGGCGGCGCAGACAAGGCCGTAACCGATATTCCCCCATTGGAAGGCGCGAGGCCGCGGATATAAACTCCCGACCTCGCGCCTTTTGCATATCTTCTCATCAATAACAGAAACAGCACGAAGGCGGGCGTGGAACACCGTGGGCTGCAACGCGCTGCGGCACTCCTTCGCAAGCAATCTCTACGCGCGGGGCGTGGAGATCAAGGTTGTCTCCAAGCTGCTAGGGCACGCCAGCACGCAGATTACATACGACCGGTACGTCCATCTATTTGAGGACGAGATTAATGATACACTAAGGCAGGCGTCGGGGCATGATACAAGTGTAAAACTTTAATCACTCCAAAGCGGGAGGGATACTCGATGCGAGAGCAAGGAGCCGGAGCGAGGCGTAGCCGCGCTACGTTGAGCGGAAGGCGACATCGCTCTACGCGAAAAGAACCGCCGCAACGAATGATTTTTGTTGGAATTGGTATGAGAATGCATCGGGCTCTAAAGACCTGTGATTCCGGCAACGCGCAGTTAAGAAATATGTTCAGTCCTATTGACAGCCGGACGGTTATGGAGTATATTGTTGTCATCGTAACGTTACGAAAACGAGAAAGAGAGGGGACGCATATCGCTTCGATCAAAGAGGTCGCGTTGGCCGCGGGCGTTTCCCCCACCACCGCCTCGTATGCGCTCAACAACCGGCCCGAGGTCAAGGAAGAGACCAAGCGCAAGGTGCGCGAGGCCGCGGAGCGGATCGGCTACATCCCCAACCGTGCGGCGCAGGCTTTCCGCAGCGGCAAGACCAGCACCATCGCCGTCATGACCAGCGAGCGCATCGAATGCGGCAACACCTTCTCCGCCGAGTTCTTCGGCGTCCTGTCCTGCGCCCGAGCGCGGCATTACGACGTGCTGGTCAAACTGGTGGGCGCGGACGAGCGCGACCAGGTGGGCATCGACAAGATGCTGGGCGGCATGATGTGCGACGGCTACCTGCTGCTGGGCAACCATCTGGACCTTGTCGCCAAACGCATTCTGGATAATGGCTTAAAAGGCGTGCTCCTGTCCTCCCACTCGCCGGAAAGAATCGCCCAAGTCAACGTGGACGGTCGGAAGTGTATCCGGGAGATGACCCGGCTGGTGTTCGAGTGCGGGCGGGTGAATCCCTGTTACATTTCCTTCCACCTTTCAGAAATAGAGGAAAAGCTGCGCGCCGAGGGTTTCGTGTCCGCCATGGCGGAGCGCGGCCTTGACGGCAAGGCGCGGCTCCTCACCTGTGGCACGGGCGGGCGGCGGCTGAAACAGGCGATCACAGACGCGCTCGAGGCGGGCTCGGACGCCATCGTCTGCTGGAACGACGTGATCGCGCTGGAGGTTCTGGGCTTCCTCGCCGAATTGGGCAAGCGCGTCCCCCAGGAC
>JAEZTD010000154.1 GCA_023443705.1 Bacillota bacterium
CTCCTGCATTCTGGCGCGCACGCTCTCCACCTTTATGCGGCCGCCCTCATCCGTCATCACGCCGGGTACGAGGTCCATCGCCTGATCCAGCGGGAAGCCGCTGCCCATCAGCATCGCCATCACCGAGGCAAAGCGCCCCGCTGACAGCTTGTCCGCCACATGGCGAAGCGGTTTGAACGTGCGAAGGAGAAAGCGGATCACGCGGTCCCGCTTTTTTGTTCTGAGCAGAAGCGCGACCCCCATGACCGCGAGGAGGACGAGCCCCGCCATCGTCAGCACAAAGGCGCCCGCGCCCAGGCCCGCGTCCATGCGCGCCGTGGTGGAAGCGGAAAGATCCCCGCCGAGGTTGCGCAGCACCTCCGAAAACATCGGCAGCACCTGCACCACCAGCACCACCACAACCAGCGTCATCAAACCCACCATGAGGAGCGGGTAAGTGACCGCGCTGCGCACTGTGGCGCGCACCTGCGCCTCCCGCGTGTAGTGCGTGGCGAGCCCCTGCATCACGCGTTCCAGCGTACCGGCCTGTTCGCCCACGCGCACCATCTGCACCATGTAGGGCGGGAAGACATCCAGTGAAGCAACCGACTCGTACAGCGAGCCGGTATGCTTCATCGTCTCGTTCAGGCGCTGAAACTTTTCGCCGTAGCGGGTGGCGGCGTAGTTTTCGCACAACGCCTCAACGCCGTCGTATAGGGCGATGCCCGATTTTAAGAGGAGCGCAACCTGCTCGCAGAACAGGGCCGTCTCGTCCGCAGGCAGGTAACGGGTGCGGCTGCCCATCGCTTCTTCCCCCATCCTTCGCTCAGTAGAACCGTTCGGTCGTGTACTTTACCACCTTGAGACCGGTGACCATGCTGGTGGTGTCATAGCGAACCCATTGGTCGCCCAGCAAAACCTCGTTCCACGCGTGATAAAATGTGTCCGCATACCCGATGACCAGCTTGCACTTGATGCCCTGAACCCGAAGCATGCAGGCAACCAGCGCCGCGTAGTCAAAGCAGATGCCCTTTTTTGTGGATATGGTTGTGTCCAGATCGGGCAGGTAGCCGCTTTTGACCGTCTTGGCCAGGATGTGATCGTAGAGCACCGTGCCAACGACGTATTCGATCACCGCCTTGGTAATCGCCGCGTCGTCCGCCAGACCCTTGGCGAGTTCGCTGGATTTGGCGACCGCCGCATAGCTGGCGTCGTAGGACACGTATTGGTTCGGGTAAAGCGCATAGCCGGATTCATCCGAAAGCTCCACCTTCACCTTCTTGGCGTAAAGCTGCGCGTACTGGCTGCCTCGAACCTGCTCGAACGCCGTCACCTGATAGGTGCCGCTGCCCAGTTGCAGCGGAAAGATCTGGTATTCCCCGGTGGGAAGATCATAGGTGTAGGTTCCGTCTCCCTTGACAATGCGCAGCTTGAGCTTTTTCTTGCGCGAAGCCTTGACCATCAGGTATCCGTCGGACGCGTTGCTTGCGTCGATGGTCACACCGGAACCCTCGTACACGGTTTCTCCGACAGCTTCCGGATACTTCGCATTGGTTACATCCGCGAGATATGCGTGAAGGGAAACCGCAGTCAGCGCGATGACGAGCGCACAGGCGATTGCAACGGCGTTCAACGCGGCTATCCGCCATCTTTTCATACCGCGCTCGGCCTCCGTCCCGTCACGTTCTCCTTTATGTAACCATAATGCTCCATTTATACCTTATTATATCAGGAAACATAACGGGGCGCAACGCTTTTCGGGGCCCTTATCTGGAGGTCTCAAGAAGAAAACGAATCGCGTCTACATACCCCCGAAAGCCTCGTCCGGCAATTTTTGTCAGGCATGCGGCGGTCACATAGGAGATCCTGCGGAATGCCTCCCGAGAATCCACGTCGGAGATGTGGACCTCCACCGCCGGGAGGCCCACCGCTTTGAGCGCGTCCAGGATCGCCACAGAGGTATGGGTATAGGCGGCCGGATTGATAACGATGCCGTCAAACACGCCGTAAGCGGCCTGAATTTCGTCCACGATGGCGCCTTCATGGTTGGACTGAAAGCACTTGACCGAGGCGCCCATTTCCCGGGCGGCGGCCTCGATCTCCGAAACGAGGTCACCATAGGTCTTCCGGCCGTAGATGTCCGGCTCCCGGATGCCCAGCATGTTGAGGTTCGGGCCGTTGACGACAAGTATTTTCATGCGCGCACCTCTTCCTGAAAGCGTTTGACAACCTCTGCCGCAGTCTGAGACGGATATCGCTCCAGTGTCAGATTGATGTCCCGCACCGCCCTGTAGAGCGGCGCCCGATCAGCGTACATCCTTTCGAGCGCGGCCAGCCCCGTCGAAAGCGGACGCCCGCCCGTGGACAGCTCCGAAAGCGGCCGCTCGAGTTGCACCACAAAGCTGTTCGCCCGGAGCAGCGCCCGGTTCTCCGCGCTGAGCACCGCGCCGCCGCCGGTGGCGATCACCGCGCCGCGGGCCAGCGCGGCTTCCCGGACGGTCGCGGCCTCGAGTTCACGAAAGCGCGCCTCGCCCTCCCGCGCGAAGATCTGCGGGATCGGCCCGTGCAGTGCTTCAATCATCTGGTCCGTGTCGAAAACCTGCCGCCCGAGGAGGCGGGCCACCTCCCGGGCAACCGTGGACTTTCCGGAACCCGGCATGCCGACGAGGGCGATGGAGCGGGTCTCCCGGGCCAGCCATAAAAGCGTGTCCGAAACCCGTTCTTCCAGCACTTTCGCGCCGAGAAAGCGCCCGGCACTCGCCGCCGCCTGATGCACCAGCATCGAAAGCCCGCCAACCGAACGAAGGCCCTTCTCCGCCGCCCGCTGCATCAGAAGCGTCCGGGCCGGGTTATAGATCGCGTCTGCGACGGCCTGAAGCCCTTCGATGCGCCCCGGTTCAACCGGCGCCGACAGCATAGCCGGGTACATACCCACGGGCGTGGCGTTCAAAACAAAGTCCGCCCGCAGGCCGTAGACCCCTTCGAAGTCGACCGCCCCGCCCCTCGACACCGGGATGGCCTTCGCGCCGAGGTCGTTCAGCACGCAGGCGGCCGTTTTTCCGGTGCCGCCGGTGGCACCGAGAACGAGCGCGGTCTTACCGGCGAGGTCAAAGCGCTCCAGCATTCTTATCATGCCGTAATGGTCGGTATTGTGACCGGTGAGCGCGCCGTCTTGATCAAAATAGAGGGTGTTCACAGCGCCGATGCGCTTTGCCTCCTCCGTCAGGCGGTCGCACAGCGGGATTACCGCCTGCTTGAATGGGATGGTCACATTGAGCCCGTCGAAGCCGCGGCCGCGGATAAAAGCCTCAAGTTCGCCCGGCGCAAGCTCGATCAGGCGGTATTCGCAATCATACAACCGCTCGTGGATCAGCTTCGAATAGCTATGGCCCAGCTTGCCGCCGAGAAGTCCGTAAACCTTCGCCATGTCACACCTCGCTGT
>JAEZTD010000179.1 GCA_023443705.1 Bacillota bacterium
GGCGCTTACGAGCGCGAGGTGCTCGCAAAACGCTAAGCGTTTTGTGTGGAACAGGAGGCAAGCATGGAATACCTGCTGGAACTGCAGGGGATCTCAAAAACATTTCCGGGCGTGAAGGCGCTGGACGATGTCCATTTCCGCCTGCAGTCCGGAGAGGTGCACGCGCTCATGGGGGAAAACGGCGCGGGGAAATCCACATTTATCAAGGTGATCACAGGCGTACATAAGCCGGACTGCGGCAATATCATACTCGACGGCAAGACGGTTTCCTTTCACGACCCCAAGGAAGCGACGGCGCTGGGCATCGCCGCGATTTACCAGCATGTCACCTGTTATCCGGACCTTTCTGTGACGGAAAACATCTTTGTGGGCCATGAGCTGATCCACAAAAAGACCAAACGCATCGACTGGAAGCAGATGCACAGCCTGGCGGAAGGATTTTTAAAGCAGCTCGGCTCGGATATCGACCCGCGTACCATCATGGGCGAACTTTCCGTTGCGCAGCAGCAGATCGTGGAGATCGCAAAGGCGCTCTCCATCAACGCGCGCATCATCATTATGGATGAACCGACGGCGGCGCTCACCAAGCGCGAAAGCGAGGAGCTCTACCGTATTACGCTGCAATTGAAATCCGAAGGCAAGGGCATTATCTTCATCTCCCACAGGTTTGAGGACATGTACCGGGTCGCGGACCGTGTGACGGTGTTCCGGGATTCCAAGTATATCGGCGACTGGGAAGTCAATGAGATCAGCAATGAAAAGCTCATCTACGCGATGGTGGGCCGCGAACTAAAGCAGATGTACCCGCCCAAAACCAATGAGATCGGGGGAGAGCTTCTGCGCGTAGAAGGCCTACATAAGACGGGCTATTTTGCGGATATCGATTTTGACGTGCGCGCGGGCGAGATCGTGGCCATTTCCGGCCTTGTGGGCGCCGGGCGCAGCGAGGTGTGCGAGGCGGTCTTTGGGTACTGGCCGTATGACGCCGGGCGCATCTATCTCAACGGCAAAGAGATTAAAATCAAATCCCCCCGCCATGCCATGGACCTTGGCATCGGCTACCTGCCTGAGGACAGGCAGAAGCAGGGCTTAATTTTAGACTGGTCCATCGGCAAGAACATCACGCTGGGCACGCTCAGGCAGCATTCTAAAAATGGCATCCTGAGCATCAAGCGCGAAGAGGAAACGGCAAACCGCCTCTCTAAACTTGTGCATGTCAAGGCGCAGGGCATAGAGGACCTTGCAAGCTCGCTTTCGGGCGGCAACCAGCAGAAGGTGATTGTGGCAAAGCTCCTGGCGTCGGAGCTGAAGGTCATTTTGCTTGACGAGCCGACAAAGGGCGTGGACGTCGGCGCAAAGTACGCCATTTACGAAATCATGCGCGAGTTGAGCGCGCGGGGCATCGGCATCATCATGGTTTCCTCCGAAATGCCGGAGGTACTGGGCATGAGCGACCGTGTCGTGGTCATGCGCGAGGGCAGGGTGACCTGCACGCTCAAGACAAGCGAAACCACGCAGGAAGCCATACTCGAAGCGGCCATGGTGGCTCCCGGCAAACGGGACAACGCCGTTTCAGGGAGGGAAGCGATCGTATGAACGACACCAAACAGAAAAAGAGAGGGTTAGGAAGCTTCCGCGAGCTGGGGCTGGTGGTATTTATCGTTGCCCTGTGCCTGATCGTGCAGGTCTTAAACCCCAGCTTCCTAACGCCGAAGAATATAGACAACCTTCTGACCAATACGGCCATCATCATCATACTCTCCATCGGCATGATGGTGGTCATCCTGACCGAGGGCATCGACCTTTCCATCGGCGCTACCATTGCGCTTACGGGCATGGTCGTGGCGCTGCACATCAAAAACGTACCGACACTCAGCCCGGTCATCGCGGTGCTTGAAGGCATCGCGGCGGGCATTGTCTGTGGCGCAATTGTGGGCGTGCTGGTGGCGCGGGTCAACGTGCTACCCATCATCGCGTCGCTTGGCATGTGTTATGTATACCGCGGCGCGGTGTTCCTTATTTCCGGCGGCCAGTGGGTCAGCGCGCACCAGATGAGCGTACAGTTCAAGAGCATGGCGACAGGCAATCTGTTCGGTATCAACAACCTGGTGCTCATCGCGTTTGTGGTATTCCTTATTTCGGTCTACTTCCTGGGGTATACGCGCGTCGGCCGAAGGTTCTATGCGGTCGGCTCCAATGTGGAGGCGGCGCGCATCTCCGGTATCAGCGCAAGCTCCACCAAATGGCTTGCCTACACCATCATGGGCGGTCTTGCCGGCTTGGCCGGCGTGCTGTGGGTCTCTAAATTCGCTTCCGCGCAGCCCGATACCGCAACGGGCTATGAAGTCAACATCATTGCGGCGTGCGTCATCGGCGGCGTGTCCATATCGGGCGGCTCCGGCAAGGCCATCGGCGTGCTGCTGGGCTCGCTGCTCATCGGCATCATCAACAATGCGCTGCCGCTCATCAACATTTCAGAATTTTCCAAGAACGCCATTCAGGGCACCATCATACTCGGCGCCGTTATACTCAACACCCTCGTCAAGCGCAGGGCGGAATGGCAAACCCTTGTAAGGAGGAAGCTCTAATGGAACATAAAGCGTCCGGCGCTCTCTCGCTCAATAAGAGCTTGTTCCGCAGCTATGGCTGGGAGTGGATGCTGCTTGCGATTTTCATTCTGATCAACATTATGAATTCGCTGATCTCTCCGTACTACCAGCTTGGGCAGATGCTCGATGCCACGAACGCGTTCCTCGACAAAGGCTTCTTAGCCATGTCCATGGCGTTCATCATCGTCACAGGGTATATCGATATTTCGGTCGCCTCTACCGTCGCGCTCTCCTCCGTCGTCATGGCGGTCTCCTACAATGCGGGCGTGCCGATGGGCCTCGCGGTCATCATCTGCCTCTTAACCGGCGCATTGTGCGGCGCGTTCAACGGGTTCTTGCTGAATAAGTTCAAAGAGCTTGCGCCCATGATCGTAACGCTTGCCACGCAGATCATCTACCGCGGCATCGCGCTCATTATTCTCAAGGACCAGGCCGCGGGCAACTTCCCGGATTGGTTCGATTTCCTAGGCTGGGGAATGGTCGGTCCCTTCCCCTGCATGCTGATCGTGTTTGTGGTGGTATTCGCGCTGTTCGCGTTTGTCATGCACAAGACCAATTATGGCCGCATGCTCTACGCCGTGGGTAAGAATAAAGTGACCTGCCGGTTCTCCGGCATCAATGTGGACCGCGTGGTATTCACAAACTTCCTGCTCAACGGTTTGATGGCCGGTGTCACCGCGCTATTTTTAACCAGCCGCATGGGTTCCACGCGACCGAACATTGCAATTGCGTACGAAATGGACGTTATCGCCATGGTTGTCTTGGGCGGCGTGTCCACCGCAGGCGGCAAAGGCAGAATGGGCGGCGTGCTCATCTCCATATTCATCGTCGGCCTCATCCGCTACGGCCTTGGGCTCATCAACATCAACGCGCAGGTGCTCATGATGGTGGTAGGCGGCCTGTTGGTACTGGCGGTAGCGCTCCCGGAATTGCTGCAGGACTACAAGCGCAGGCAGCATGTAAAAAAAGTGGAGCGTGCGCTCGTCAAGCCCGAATAAGCTCCACAGTAAAGTCGGTTTTTATTTCTCGCCGTGAGGCGTGATAAATAACATCAGGAGGAAACATTCATGAAAAAGGTTCTCGCTTTCTTGCTGGCACTCACCATGGTGTTCGCGGCTGTCGCATGCTCGCC
>JAEZTD010000194.1 GCA_023443705.1 Bacillota bacterium
GGCCCATTTCGCCCATGACCCGGGCGACGGAGTCGCTCATGCCGCGAAGGTTGGCGCCCAATTCCTCGCGGGATTTCTGCGCCGCGTCGCCGGTCTCGCCGCGCACGGTCTGAAACTGGTCGGAGAGGGCGTGCTGCATTTCTGCCAGCCGCTTTTCAAGCGCGCCGGTGCGCAGCTTCAGCGCCGCGTAGAAGATCAGCGCCACGCCGCCCACGGCGAGGACCACCTGCACCGCCGGGGTGGACAATATCGCGATAAGGTCGCGCATGGAAACCCTCCTTCGGAGATTAAAGCGTCTCGGACTGGTAGGCGACCAGCGTCGCGTCCCGCACGCCCTCGGTGGCCATCAGGCCCTTCAGCAGGGCTTCCTGCCGGTCGACGCGCACTTCCAGCGTCATTTCGCTGCCCTGGGGGGTAACGGTGCGGCTCTTGAGCCGCTGGTGCTTGACGCTGCGCAGCGCGCCCGTCACCGCGCCCTCGGCCCCCGGCGCGCACCGGACGACGAGCAGGTAGCTGTCCGGCGCCTTGGTGGTCAGCCGCGAGAGCACGAACACCAGCGCCGCGATGCCCACCGTGGCGAGCCCCGCCAGGAAGAACTGCCCCGCGCCGATCAGGATGCCCATCGTCAGCGACCAGAACATGTAGGCGGTGTCCAGCGGGTCCTTGACGGCGGTTCGGAAGCGCACGATGGACAGCGCGCCCACCATGCCCATCGAGAGCTGGATGGAGTTTCGGATGCACATGACCACCGGCGTCGTGATGAGGGTCATGAGCACCAGCGTCAGCGCGAAATTCTGGCTGTACATGACGCCCTTGTAGTTCATCTTGTACACCCAGAAGATGAATAGCCCGGTGGCGAAGGCGAGCAGCATCGCGAACAGGATCGTCACCGTGGAGCTGGGCGTGATGGACATGGTGCTCAGGTCGAGCTTCGTCAGGTTGTTCATGGGGGGCGCCTCCTTTTGTATTGGCAACAGGCGTTGGGGCATCCGGATGGGCTACCTTAGCGGCTCGAACCTTCGGCAGGCCACGTATTTGGAGATGGCGGCGCGGGTGGCGGGCGCGCCGGACAGAAGGCAAGCGATGGGGCCCGGCAGCACCCGGTCAAACTTGACCTCGAGAACCGCCTGGTCCACGTCGAGGGCCGGGACGGTGGGGGCCAGCGGATCGAAGAGCCCGGTGCGCGGCCCGGCGCGCAGGCACCGGTCGATCGTGACCCGGGCGGTCTCCGCCGGGTGGCAGAAGGCCTCCCGGGCGTAGTCCACCAGCACCACCGGCCGAAGGAGCTTCGTGCGCATCTCGCAGAACAGGTCCCGAACCAGCGGGTTGTCCACCCGGTCGAGGCCGGAGGGGTCGCCGGTGGCGATCTGCTCGGCCATCCGCCGGGAGATCCGCGCGCTGTCCTTCGAAATCAGGTCGCCCAGCTTGCGCTTTCGCTCGAGCAGGATCATCCCGTCGTCCAGGTTGTAGAGCCGGACGCGGTACTTGTCCCGGGACGGGTTGCCCGCCAGCTTTTCGTAGTAGGCGCTGTCCCAGGCGTCGTCCAGATACAGCGAGCGGACGAGGTAGCTGCCGTCCGCTCCGGCGTTCTGGTCGCGCGAAAGCGCGGCGGCCAGCTTTGCCGAAAGCCAGAGCGCGTCGGTGGCGCTTAGGAAGAACTTGATCTCGTGACGGGGCGCGAAGGTGCGCTGCATGGTGCCTCCTTGGCGTTCTATTTTGCCGGGCGGGGGTTACGACACCTGATCCATCAAGCGGCCGAAGTAGACGCGCATTTCCGCGTTCGAGAAGCCGCTGGCGCGCTTGATGTAGGCGAGCATTTTTTTCGGGCGCGATTTGGCGTAGCTATTGAAGGTGCGGATGGCGTTCAGCCAGCCCTTCTCGTTGCCGCCCCACTTTGCGGTCTGCAGCGGCATTTCGGGGTAGAGCGCGTCCTTCCAGACCTCGGATTTTTCGAGGATCTTCTCGGTGGTCCACGCGTCGGCCATGAGGGAGCCCAGGAGCGTCAGGTAGCGCTTGCGGACGGACGGGTTTTTCATCAGCGCGATGAACAGCGTGTTGTCGGTCTTGTTGCCGGAGCCCATGCCGCCCGGCTTCAGCCAGCGGCCGAAGGAATCGGTGTCGGTGTAGAAGGCCCAGTCGGTGTCAAATACGATCCACCGCCAGCGGCCGTCGCCCTCGGTGGAGCGGTAGCGCTTGACGTTCAGAAGGTCGGTATTGCCGATGAAGGTCTCGAGGGCGATGTACTCCAGGTAGTTGTCAAGGTCAATCCGCGCTTCCACCCAGGCGAGGTCCTCGTCCGTCTTGACGCCGTTCTTTTTGACGTACGCGAGGAGCTGTTCAAAGGTCTTGTTGGAGCCTTTCATGGTGTTGGCGTTGGCCTTGACGATGTCGATTTTGTCCGGGTCGGTCCAGCCTTCCCACTGGGCGATGGAGTACTTGTGGATGCGCTCGCGCATGTTGTAGTGGCCCCAGTACTGGCCGTTTAAGTACACCGCCACCGGCACCGCGTCCTGGTACATGACGGAGGTGGGCTCGGCCAGCGAGGTTAAAAGCGCGTCGCGGTAGCGGGTCTTGTTGGAATCCTGTCCGGAGGCGCGCAGGATGAAGGACTTGTACTCGGTATAGTCCCGGTTCGGGAATAGGCTCGCCCGGAAGCGGTTGTCGCCGTAGGCGCTTCGGGCGGAGATTTTAAAGGCCTTCTGGTCCTCCATGCGGCTGTACTGGCCCTGCAGCTGTAGCCCTGCGCCCTGCGAAAGCACGGTCTTCCCGTCGGCGGTGAAATATTCCACGTTGGCGGTGCGCTCCCAGTCCTGCCAGAAGTTCGCGCCCTTGAAGGGGTACCGGAGCTTCTTCGGGCCCATGACCAAGAGCCCCTTCTCCGCGTCGAACAGCCCGGCGGGGTCCGATACCAGCGAGATTACGCCCAGCGAATGCCTGTCCCCAAACAGGTAGCTCTGGGTGTAAACCTCGGAGGGCAGAAAGCCGTCGGCGTAGGCGCGCGCCCGGAGGATGGTATTTTGGGTGATTTCGATGGGGCCCTGATACTCCGGGGAGGATTCGCCCGGTGCCGACGCGTCCAGCGTGTAGCGGATGGTCATGCCCTGGGGGGCGGACAGCGAAACCGTCACCGCGCCGGAGGTGAACCAGCCGCCGGGGGTGGAGAATTCCACATATCCGGCGCGGCCCTCGTAGGGCGTCTGGCTGTTGACCTTGCCGGGGGTCTGGCTTTCCAAATAAAAAAAGCCGTCCCGGCCGCTGATCCTGCCGTAGGATACGCCGCCATACTGGACGAGGAGGGGCATTCGGTCCAAAATGGCGCCGTCCGGCGCCGAAAGTACCAGGGTTTCCTGCCCCTTCAGCGACAGTTTGAAGTTTGTGGCGTAGTTGTTTTTGGCCGCGTCGGCCTTGTTCTGGCCGGTGAGCTGTACGCGGAGGTATTCGCCCGCCCCCAGAGACGAGCCGGAGGGAAACTGCCACTTGCGCGGGCGGCTTGGATCGTCCGACAGGCCGTAGCCGGAGAGGTCGACCGCCTTTGTGTCCTGGTTGTAGAGTTCCACCCAGTCGCTTGCGGACTTCGAGCTGCCCGGCTTCCGGGCGGAGGCGGCGGCCTCGTTCAGAAAGACGCGCACCGGATTGGCGGAGGCGAGAAGTGCGTCCATTGCCGCCGCGCCCTCCCGGGTGTTCTCGGTGCCGGGGGTGGGCGCGAGCGCGTTCGTCCAGCCGTCCCCTTTGCGGGAGAAGGACTGGTCCGCCTTCAGAAGGCCGTAGTCCACCTTGTCGAGGATGCGGCCCTCCGGGTTGGACAGGACCACCGTCTCGCCCTCGGGGTTGAGTTTGAAGGAGGCATCGAGTTCGGCGTCCGAGCGGCCGGAGGCGTAGACCAGGAGGAATCCCCGGGCGGGGATCGAAACCTCCGGGAAGCGCCACTTCATGGGCTTTGACGGGTCGTCCGACAGGTAGTAGCCCGCGAGGGAAATATCCCGGTCGGATTCGTTGGAGAACTCAATCCAGTCGTCGAACGCGCCGCTTCGCCCGGCGTAGCTCGCGTTTTCCGCCATGATCTCGTTTAGCTTCACGGGGCTGTCGGTAATGGTTCCGGCGCTTTGGGAGAAGGCCTCCTGGGTGTTGGGCATGCCGGGGGTGTATTCGCTGGAGACTTCCCAGGTTCCGCCTTCCGCCAGCCGGTAAACCTGGTTGGCGGGCAGCGCGGGCACGGTGAGCGATTCCATGATGTCGCCGCCCGCGTCGAACAGGAGTACCTGATCGCCCTGGGCGCTGAGTTTGAAGGGCGCGTGGAAGGGGTAGCCGGCGGTGTTTTTCAGGTCGTCGTCGCAGAAGACGACGGTAAATTCGCCGGGACCCAGCGTAAATTCCGGGAAGGTGAAGCGCACGAGCTTGTTCATGTCGTCGGTCAGCGACCAGCCGGTGAGGTCCACCGCTTGTCCGGAAGTGTTTTGAAGCTCCACCCAGTCTGGGAACGCGCCGGTTTCGTCGGCCACGGCGGATTTGTTGGAACTCATGACCTCGGTGACGCGCACCGCGCCCACCGGCGCGATCGCCGTCACCGCTTTTTCGGTGTCCACGGGCGCGCGCATTTCGGCGACGCCCCACACGAACTCCATCAAATACAAAAGGACGAGAACCACCAAAGCGCCGCCGATCGAAAGCGCCATCGCCGCCGTGTTGCCTCGCGGATTTTTTGCTGCCGTTCGGGGCGCGCTTTTTGGCGCGGCTGACCGGGGCGTGGGCGCTTTTTGAACCTTCTTTTGCAAAGGATGCCTCCGGAATGTCAGTTTAAGGTATTATACCGTATAATCGGTAAAAACACAAACGCAAGTTGGCCTCAGCCGAAGGCCGCGAAGAACCCTTCTGCGGTGGGCTCGGGCAGCTCCAGGAAAAACACCCGCTCAAAGATGTCCTCGAGGCGGTGGGCGTCGGAGGAATGGAGAATCTTATAGCCCGGGAAGTCCCCCGGGCAGGGCAGGCCCTCCGTAACCTCCAGCGCGGCGAAATCGCTGCCGGGCGGCAGAAAGCCCAGCGCGTTCAGAAGGCCGTTCGAGCCCCGGTTGATGTGGGCGGGCACCGGCAGGCCGGAAAAGGCGCGGATCTCGCGGGTGAGGGCGTCAAGGTCCATGTCGAGGGCGGAGATCAGAAGCCGCGGTTCCTCGCCGGTTTCCTCGTCGTCCTCGTTCATGACGACCTGCCGCCCGAAGAAGTTCGGCATGTTGGGTTTGTCCGGAAGCAACGGCTGGATGCGCTGCGAAAAGGCCGTCGCGTCCGAAACGGTGCGGAAGTAGGCCAGAAGGTGCACTTCCTCCCGGGTGCTTACTTCAAGCCCCGGCAGGAGGTTTACCCCCATCGCGCGGCAGGCAGATTCCACCGCGGGCAGCTGCCGGGCGGTGTTGTGGTCCGTGACGGCGATGAGATCCAGCCCCTTCAGCCGCGCCATGCCCGCGATGTTGCCGGGGGTCATGGCTTTGTCGCCGCAGGGGGACAGGCAGGAGTGCAGGTGCAGATCGCAGTAGGCGCGCATGGCCTAGCTTTTTGTGATCCCGGCCCCGTACATCAGCCCGCACAGCTCGTAGGCCGTTTTTCCGCTGGAGAGGATCGCGAGGCCCTCGTCCGACGCGCGCTTTATGACCTCCTCCGGAACCTGGATGCCCTCTGGCACGATGATGGCGGCCATCTCCATCAAGGTCGCCACGGCGACCGCGTTCATGTGCGTCTGCACGGTGACCCAGGCCATGCCGCTCTTTCCGTGGGCCATGACCCAGCTCAGAAGGTCGCAGCTGTAGCCGCACGTGACAACGCGGGCCTTGTCGGTCTCCGGGGTGAGGAGCGTCGAGTTCGTCAGTTCCACAAGGGCCTGAATGTTCATAAAATCCTCCTGTTATGGGACGATTTGGATCGCAAAAAGGATGCAGTTTTTCGCGTAATACCCCGGGTCGTTACCCCGGGGCATCTCAACCCTTCTCGGCGGCGCGCTTTGCGGTGCCATTCCCAGGGGTTCGGGGGCCGCAGCCAACGGTCTTTATAATCATTCCCGGCGGCATGTACGCCGGGAATGATTTCCGAAACCAGTCCGAAGACTGGTAGAGGAAACGAAACCGCAGGTCAGCGAGCCGCCCGGAAAGACGTGAGGATTTCAGGCGAGCGCAGTGTCTTCATCGCGCCGAGAGATCCGAAGGAGATCACGGCGCAAGGTGCGAAGCGCCTACATTCGCGTATTTTCCGACAGCCACACCATCTGCTTGGCCATCTCGCGCACGCGCTCCTTCAGGACGAACAGGCAGTCCGTCTCGTGGGCGTAGCCGCCGACGATGTCCTCCGCCAGCGCTTGGCAGGTGGGCGAGCCGCAGGAGCCGCAGTCGAGGCCGGGAAGCCTTTGGCGGATTTCCTCGATCTGGTCCATCATCGAAAGCGCCTTTTGCAGGTCGTGGTCCAGCTGCATGGCCTTGACGGGGGCGATTTCGCCGTCAAAGTACAGCTTGCCGCGGAGCGACTCAAATTCCGCCCGCTGGATGTTCTCGTCCGGCATCTTGGCGGGCAGGCGGCGCACCAGATCGCGGATGCGGTTCTTGGCGATGAAGCCGTTTTCAAGGGTCAGCGGGCCGCCGACGCAGCCGCCCACGCAGGAGAGCCCTTCAAAGAAGGTGAGCTCCGGCAGGCGGTTGTTTTCGATTTCCTCCAGCACCTTCGCCACCTGGTCGATGCCGTCCACAGCCAGCGCGTTTTCAATACCCGCGGCCAGCGCCTCGCCGCCGGATTTTGCCCAGCCCAGGCCGAGGCCGGTGGCGCGGAAGGCCTCGTCGCCGTCCTCGCCGCTTTCGCTCGTCTGGGGGGCCTTTCGGATGTTGGTGGACAGGAGGCCGAACACCTCGACGATGGAGATCACGCCGTCCACCGCGCTGTTAAGATGGCCCAGCGGGCGGCGGATGGCGGTCATCTTGGCGGCGCAGGGGGAGATGAAAAAGCAGCCGACCTCCTCCGGCTTTACGCCGTTCTTTTCGCAGAACTCGCGCCGGGCGGAAACGGCGGCCATTTCCATGGGCGACCGGACGTCGACGATGTTGTCGATCAATTCGGGAAAGCGGATCTGAATCAGCCGCACCACGGCGGGGCAGCTGGAAGAAATCAGCGGGCGGGGGCAGCCGGGCTGCGAAAGCCGCTCCTTGACGGCCATGGACACGATGTCCGCGCCGCGGGCGACGTCGTACACCTCGTCAAAGCCCATCATGCGAAGGCCCCGGGCCACGGCGGACAGGCTGGGCAGCTTTTTGAACTGCCCGTACAGCGCCGGCGCGGGCAGCGCGATTTTGTAGGGGAAGCGGTTGATGGCGGCCAGCGGGTCGGTGGTGGGCACCTTCGCGTGGTGCTGGCACTGGCGGATGCACTCGCCGCAGTCGATGCACCGCGCCTCGATGATGTGGGCGCGCCCGCCGTGTACGCGGATGGCCTCCGTCGGGCACTGCTTGAGGCAGTTGGTGCAGCCGACGCACTTGGACTTGTCCAGCGTAACAGAGTGCATGTAGCTTGTCATAGCTTAAACCCCATCTCGATGGTCGTCCCCACCCCGACTTCGGAGCGGATGGAAAAGTCCGTGGCGTTGCGCTTCATGTTGGGCAGGCCCATGCCGGCGCCGAAGCCCATCATGCGCACGTCGTCGGAGGCGGTGGAAAAGCCTTCTTGCATCGCAAGGTCGATGTCCGGGATGCCCGGCCCCTCGTCCCGGATGTTGAGGGCCAGGTATTCCGGCTGAACGATGAGCTCCATCTCGCCCCCTTGCGAATGGATCACCAGGTTCAGCTCCACCTCATAGGCGGCGATCGATACCCGGCGCACGATGCCCGAGTCAACCCCCAGCTTTTTCAGGATGCCCTTGATCTTTCTTGAGGCTTCGCCGGCGGTGGCGAAGTCCCCGGCGCGCACGGGATAGGTCTCCCGGAGCGCGACGCTTCCGTTTTGCATCAGAAACTATCCCCTTACCCCGCTGGGCAGGCCGCTTGCGAACAGCCTTCCGCAGGATTCATACAGCGTGTGCGGCGTCCCGATCACGGCGATGCCCAAGTCTCCCGCCATTTCCAGCACTTCCTGAGGTGGGAGCTTGCCGCGGACAAAGACGATCATCATCACGTCCAGCATTTCGCAGGTGCGAACGACATGCATGTTGGTCAGCCCCGTCAGAAGCACCATGCGCTCCTTGGGGTAGGCGAGTACGTCGCTCATCATGTCCGAGCCGCAGGCGGCCTGGACTTCATCCTGGGGAAGGGACCCGGAGAGTACGGTGGCGTCCAGCAGGCTGACGATCTGTTCCGCTTTCATGGGCATCATCCTCTTCGGGAAAATTTGTATAAGGTTATCCGTCCCCCGCCAGACGGGTGAGAAACCCGATGTGCCGAAGGCGGAGGTCAATGTAATTATACTTCATCTGGCTTGAAAAGAAAAGGGGTGAAGTACCCACGCCCATCAGCAGGGTGGTGGACGCGTCCTCAAACGTTGCGAGCAGCGCCGCGACTTCTTCCGAAGTCTGGTTCGGCTCCCCCGCCGACGCCTTTTCGAGCGTTTCCCGCGCCTTCTTGGCCTCCGCGCGGGCGGACAGGAGCGCCTCCCGCGCGCCGTTTAGATCGATCTCCCCGGCGTCCAGCCGGAAGGCCGCCTCGCCCAGCGCGTTCGTCTCGTCCCGGAGCGAGCGCTCCGCGCCGATCAGCGCGTCGGCCTGTACGCGCTTTCCGGTCAGCCGGACGGCGATCTCCGGCGCTTCCCGCGTCGCGACGGAGGCGGCGAGCTTTTCGGTCTCGCTCAGCTTGTTCATGACCTTTCCGGCCTCGTCGGCGGAACTGTAGCCCGCTCCGGCGATCAAGTATTCGCCGGAGCCGGACAGGATGTAGCCCGCCGCGCCCCGGGCCACGTACCGCGCGGCCTCGATCCGCGCGGTGGCTTCGTCCCCCGCCCGGGACAGGATCACCAGGTTCAGGGAAAGCGGCTGGATGTCCCAGCGCACCTGTTCCACCGGCGCGAGCGCCGCCTGCTGCCCCGGCGCGGAGACGCCCTCGGTGACGAGGTACATCGTCAGCGCGACGAGCAGCATCACAAGCACCCAGACGGGCGCGTAGGGGTGGTCGCGCCGGACGCGCACGCGCTTCATCAACGGATCGCTCCCTTCTCAAAGGACATGGCTCCCCAGAAGCGTATGCGCACGGATGCGCGGGCACGCCTTTTGGAGTGCATGTCCGCCTAAAACATCCGGGGAAAGGGTGTAAGCGATTGCCTCCGACGGGACAATCTGTTATCATGGGCTAAAAGGGAGTGAAGGCTTGAGACAGCATCTCGACACGGCCCCGGTGCTGGAAAAAATGCGCGCCGGGGGCGAATGCCCGCTGTGCGCGCTGAAACTGGAAAACGAAGCGTCCTACGCGGAGTACTTTCTCGGCGGATCGGTGATGGAGGTATCCACCCGGCAGGAGGTCAACGAAAAGGGCTTCTGCGCAAAGCACCTGAAAATGCTCTTTGACCGGAACAACCGGCTGGGGCTGGCGCTGCTCGAATCCTCCCACCTGAAGGAAACGGTAAAGCGCCTGAAGGCGCGGCCGAACCCGAAGCGCGGCCTGTTCCAGAAGAAGGAGGAGGCTCCGAAGGCGGGCTGTGCCCTGTGCGACCGGCTGGAGGCCACCATGCGCCGCTACGCGCTGACCATCGCGGCGCTGTGGGAAAAGGAGAAGGAGTTCAAGCCGCTCATTCAAAATGGAAAGGGCTTTTGCCTGCCCCATTACGAGATGATCCGGGACGAGGCGTCCGGCGCCCTCTCCGGAAAGGCGCTGGAAGAATTTCTCTCGGCGCTGGACGAGGTGGAGATGAAAAACCTCGAGCGGCTCATTTCCGAGGTGGACTGGTTCGCGCAGAAGCACGATTACCGCAACGCGGACAAGCCCTGGGGCGACAGCCGCGACAGCGTCGAGCGGTGCATGAAGAAGCTCCGGGGAGAGGGATAACCCCGCGAAAGGATTTGGCGATGTTTCGGGATTTCGAGCCCCGCGACCGGGGTGCGTTTTTGAAGATGGCCGGGGCGCTCTACGCCTCCGGCGCGACCGTTCACGCCGTGAGCGGGCGGAATTTTGAAAGGACATTTGACGAAATCCTCCGCGGCAGCCCCTACGCCCGCGGGATCATGATCGAATGGGACGGGCGCGCCGAAGGATACGCGCTCCTCGCGCGCACCTGGTCCAACGAGGCGGGCGGCATGGCGGTGTGGGTGGAGGAAATCTACGTATCGGAAGCGCTCCGGTGCCGGGGAATCGCCGGAAAATTCTTTCAATTCCTCGAGGGGGAATACCCGGGCGCCGCGCGCTTTCGCCTGGAAGTGCATGAGGATAACGCCCGGGCGATGGCGCTCTACGAACGGCTGGGCTACAAAAGGCTGGATTACGTGCAGATGGTCAAAGACCGGGCGGAAGGATAACAATAAGGGCGGCGCACAATCTGCGCCGCCCTCTTCTGCGCCGCCCTTTGTGTTGCATCGTTGCGGCCTTGGATGTTACAGCGCCTCTTTCAGCGCGGCAAGGCTCGCCTTGGCATCCTCCAAAGGGCTTGTATAGGGCTGATCCTGCTCCACCACCAGCCACTTCGCGCCGGAGGCGACGGCCGCGGTTACGACGGCGGGCACGTTCTGGCTGCCCATGCCCACCGGGCGGAACCCGAAGGACGCCGGGAGGGGCTGGCAGGGGGCGGTGGGCTCGTCGCAGACGTAGTCCTTCATGTGGACGATGGGGCAGCGTCCGGCGTACTTCTTCACGTACTCCGCCGGGTCGAGTCCCGCGTACTTCACCCAGCAGGTGTCGATCTCGGTTTTGAGGAGGTTCGCCGGCACCGCTTCGTAGAGGAAGTCCAGCGCGTATGCGCCGGAGACGGTGGCGAACTCAAAATCGTGGTTGTGGTAGAGAAGTGTGATGTCCGCCTCCCGGCACAGCCGCGCAAAGCGGTGGATCACCGCGATCACCCGCGCGAAGCCCGGGTTTCCGGGGCGCTCGGCGTCCAAAAGGTAGGGCACCGCGATCCACTTGCAGCCGACCGCGAGGTGAAAGGCGATCACCGTGAACATGTCCTCCTCAATGGCCTGAAAGGGTACGTGGCTGGACACGGCCTCGAGCCCCGTCTCATCCAAGAGCGCGCGCACGGCCTGCGCGCTGTGCCCGTAGAACCCGGCGAACTCCACGCCGTCGTAACCCAGCGCGGCCAGCCGGCGCATTACGCTTCCCAGGTCTTTTTCGGCTTCCTCC
>JAEZTD010000202.1 GCA_023443705.1 Bacillota bacterium
TTCGGGCAGAGCCTGTTTGACAGCTTCACCAACAAGTCCAGATTCGGCAAGCCCGCCTTCGTGGGCCTGGCCAACTACGTGACCCTCTTCAAGGCGCCCTACTTCTACCAGTCGCTGGGCAACACTCTTTTGTACGTCGCCCTGTGCGTGCCGCTGGTGGTGGCCCTTTCGGTGATGGTGGCGACGCTTCTGAACCAGCCGCTGCGCGGCCGGAGCGCCTACCGAACAATGGTGTTCCTCCCGGCGGTCACGCTGCCCGCCGCGGTGGCGCTCATGTGGAAGTGGCTTCTGAACTACGAGTTCGGGCTTGTGAACGGCATTTTCAAGTCGCTGGGCATCGCCGGAGTGGCGTGGCTCTCCGACCCCGCCGCGGTATTGCCCAGCGTTTCGGTGGTGTTCATCTGGAGCAGCGTGGCCTATCAGGTGATCGTGCTGCTCGCGGGGCTGCAGGGCATCTCCCGAAGCTATTACGAAGCCGCCATCATCGACGGCGCAAACCGCTTCCAGCAGTTTAAAAACATCACGGTGCCGCTTCTGACGCCCTCGATCTTCTTTGTGACCGTCACCACCATCATCAACGTCTTCCAGATCTTCGACATCATCTACCTGATGGTCCCGAAGTACTCCAGCGGCACGGCGGCGTCGAGGTCGCTGGTCACCTACTTCTTTGAAGAGGCCTTCGTCCGCTTCCACAAGGGCTACGGCGCGGCGATTTCGATGGTTCTGTTCCTTCTGATCCTCGCCATGACGATGGTTCAGATGAAGCTGCAAAAAAGGTGGGTGCATTACGATGACTAGCATCACCCCCTCCGTGAAGCCCCCGCGCCGCAGCCGCGCCTGGCCGCTGCACGCGGTTTTGATTCTGGCCAGCCTCGTCACCATCGGGCCGTTTCTGTGGATGATCCTGACCTCCTTCAAGACCTTTGAGGAGAGCATTCTGATCCCGCCGACCATCCTCCCTGCCCAGTGGAACCTTGAAAACTACCACATCGTGCTGGGCAAGTTCCCGTTCGGCGCCTTCTATTTCAACACCTTCGGGATGGTGGCGATGGCGATCGTCGGCCAGCTTGTGGTGTGCTCGATGGCCGCTTACGCCTTTGCGCGGCTCGAATTCCCGGCACGGGACGCGCTGTTCACGCTGTGCCTGTCGCTGCTCATGGTGCCGGGGCAGATCTTTGTCGTTCCCCATTACGACATCATGGTGCGGCTCCGCCTGACCGATTCCATTACGGCGCTGTGGCTGCCGAAGATCTTCAGCGCCTTCGGCACCTTCATGCTTCGGCAGTTCTTCATGTCCCAGCCCAAGGCGCTGGACGAAGCGGCGATGCTGGACGGCTGCGGCTTCTTCGGCATCTACAGCCGCATCCTGATGCCGCTGGTCAAGCCCGCGCTGGTGTCGCTGGCGATTCTGACGGCGCTGTCGGCGTTCAAGGACCTGATGTGGCCGCTGATCGTCAACAATTCGCTGAGCAAGATGACGCTCTCCGCGGGCCTCGCGATGCTGATCGGCGAACACACCACCTATTACCCGCAGGTGATGGCCGGAAGCGTCATGGCGGTCTGGCCGATGATCCTCTTGTTCCTCCTGTTTCAAAACCAGTTCATCGAGGGCATCTCGGCCACGGGCATCAAGTAATCCTTCAAGGGGGCGTTTCTATGGTGGATCTTCTCGCGGTCTGCGCGCACCCGGACGACCTTGAGGTGTGCGCGTCCGGCATCTTTCTAAAGGCCAAAAAAGAGGGCAGGCGCACCGGTCTGATCGTTTTGACCCGGGGCGAGTCCGGCGGCCACGCGGAAATGGAGACGCGGCTTCTGGAGGCAAAGGAAGGCGCGCGGCGGATGGGGCTTGACAAATACTGGCAGCTGGACTTTCCGGACGCCGGGGTTCATTATAACCGGGAAGCGGTGGAGGCGGTCGCGCCGTACATGCGCAAGGCCTCGCCGCGCCTCATCCTGACGCTGCACCCGGACGACTACCACCCGGACCACGTCGCAACCAGCCAGATCGCCCGGGCGGCGGCCTTCACCGGCGGCCTGAACAAGTACGCGGACGACGGCAGCGACTGGCACTACGAAGCCATCCTTTTTATGAGCGCCGATCGCCGCACCAACCGAAGCCGCCCCGACCTCGTCGTGGACATCACCCAGGAGGCCGAGGAAAAGCGGGCGGTCTGCGCCGCCCACGCGTCCCAGCGCATCGAGGAATTCGCGATGAACCTGTCCCGCGCGGATGGCGCGCTGATCGGCGCCGAATACGGCGAGGGGCTTTACCTTTCTCAGGCGCTGCCCGTGCGCTCGCTGACCGGACTTGCGGGCCTCGTCTGAACCCGTGGGTTCGGACAGCTTTGGTTTTTGATGCTTGAAAGCCGCCTCGTTTGGAAGGCGGCTTTCTTCATGTAAAGCGATGTGGTATAATTCTCTCAGGGGGTGTTCGCATGCGGTTTGTCGTCGTCGAGGATGAGATCCGGTCGCGCCAGGGCTTGGTGGAATTGATTCAGTCCATCAACCCGCGCTGCAAGGTGGTGGGCCAAGCGGCCAGCGGCCAACAGGGGCTGCAGCAGCTCGGCGCACTGTCGCCGGACGCGGCGTTTGTGGACATTCGCATGCCGGGGATGGACGGGCTCGCGATGATCCGCGAGGCGCGGCGGCTGGAAATCAAGTGCGCCTTCGTGGTGGTCAGCGCCTATGCGGAGTTCGAATACGCGCGGCAGGCGCTGGTTCTGGGCGTGGAGGATTACCTCATCAAGCCGGTGACCTACGAGGATGTGGAGGGCGTCCTGAACCGGCTGATGCCATCGGAGGCGGCCGCCGTTCCGCCGCCGCAGCACCCGGCGGCGCGCAAGGCGCTGGAGGCGATCCACCAGAACTACGCAAAGCGCATCGGCCTCGAGGAGCTGTCCGGCCAGCTGGACATGACCGGCGAGTACCTGAGCTACCTGTTCCGCCGGGATGTGGGCGTGACCTTCTCCACCTACCTTCGAAACTACCGCATCGAGCGCGCCTGCGAACTGATGCGAAGCGGCGACGCCTCCACCTACGAACTGGCGCAATCGGTGGGCTTTTCCGACGCGAAGTACTTCTGCCGCGTGTTCCGCCAGGTGACGGGCCAGTCCTCCGGCGAATACCTCAAGGGGTTGACGGACGGCACACCTGGGCGCGGGGAAGAATGAGCGTCACCGCGGTGCCGACCCCGACCCAGCTGCGGAAGATCACCTTTGCGCCGCCCCGGTAGTAGCCGCGGATGCGCAGCGCCGCGTTCTCAAGCCCGATGCCCTCGCCCGCGGCGACGATCTCCAGCGTGGCGAAGCACTGGTTGAGCCGCGCCACCTGCTCGGGCGGCATGCCCCGGCCCTTGTCCCGGATGGTCACGCGGATGCGGCTTTCATCAAACGGCGCGATGCGGACCTCGATCGTCCCCCTGCGCACGCCCCCCTCGAACCCGTGCAGGAGGCTGTTCTCCACAAAGGGCTGGAGGATCAGCTTGTGTACCGGCCAGGCGGCGGCGGCAGGGCTTACGATTATTTTGTAATCGATCCCGCTGCCGAAGCGCAGCCGCTGCAATTCCAGGTAATCGCGGAGCCAGTCGGCCTCCTCGCGAATGGGCACGACGCCGGTGGAGCGCTCAAAGGTGTAGCGCAGCATCTTGGAAAGGTGCTGGATCTGCCGGGACACGTCGTGGTTTCCGGCGTGGATGGCGGTAAAGCTGATGGTCGAAAGCGTGTTGTGCAGAAAGTGGCTGTCGATCTGGTTTTCGAGCGCCCGGATCTCCGCCACGCGCAAATTGTCCGTGGCGGCGATGGCGCGGCGGGCCTCCTGCTCGCGCTCCATGCTTGCCTGCCGAAGGCGCGCGGTCATCCGGTTGAACGAAGAAACGATCTGCCCGATCTCGTTGACCTGCCGGGTGCGCACCAGCGCGTCGAGGTTGCCGGCCTCCACCTCTTCAAGCCCTTCCTTGAGCCGCCGGATCGAGCGGATGATCCGCTGCACGGTGGCGGCGAGCACCATCACAAACAGAATCGTGAGCACTGAAAGCATCAGCGCCATGCGCCGGGTGTAGCGGTTTGCGTCCTCGAGGAGCACATCCCGGTCCACGACGCGCATCAGCCGAAGCCCGAGAAGCCCCACCGGCTGCTCCAGCGCGGTGGCGTTTTCCTCCAGCACAACGGTCTCCGGCTTCCCGTCCCGCGAAAGGTACAATCCCACGGTGTCCGCGTACGGGTGGGAAACGATCAGGCCTTCGGAGTCGGTCAGGATGCCGTAGGAGGCGCTCTCCCCGCCCCATTCACGGCGCGGGTTGACCAGTTGGTTCAGTTCCGACGCGTCAAAGCTGAGCACCACCACGCCGTAGCGCTTGTGGCTGTACAGGTCGCGTAGCGGAAAGGCCAGGTGGAAAAAGCGAATGCCGCCGGTGACGTTCTTCCGGGGCAGAACGTCGATCTGCATGGTGCCCAAGCGGTTTGTCCGCTCGCAGAGCGCCTTCATCTGGTCGCCGTAGTCCTGTCCCATCGCCCAGCCGAACCAGCCAAGCCCCACCGTGGTCTTGAGCTTGTTGTAGTATACATAACTGCCGTCCGGCATGTAGACGGTGTAGGCCACCGCGTCGCCGCGCTCGCTCAGGTGGTCCCGCATCACGTCGTGCAAAAGCTGCGCGGCGTAGGCGCGGTCGCCCGCGGGCTTCGTCTGGTAGGCGATGGTGTGCCTCAGCACATCCCGGTCGATCACGCACTCAAACACCATGTTCCGGCAGGCGCGGATCAGCGTGCGCGCGTTGCCGGACTGCATCTGAAGGTAATCCCGCTCCACCTGCTCCACCGACCGGGTCAGCGCCGGGTTGAAATACTGCTGCACGAAGACGATTGCCACCAGAATGAAAACAAACCCCGCCAGCGCCATCGAAATGACAAAGCGGGGCAACAGGCTGGCGTGATACCAGCCCATGCCCCGCCTGTAGATGGCACTGAGAAGCCGCATTTTTACTCCTTGATGGCGCCGGCGGTAAGCCCGCCGACGATGTATTTCTGCAGTCCGACGAAGATCAGGACCACAGGAATCACCAGTATCATACCATAAGCCATGATCTGATTCCACTTGGTTCCGTATTTATCCATGTATTTATAGATGTTGGCGGTCAGCGGCCGCATGTTGGCCTTGACGTTGAAGGTCATCGAGTAGACCAGGTCGTTCCAGCCGTGCAGGAAGCAGAACACCAGGCACGTCACGATGCCGACCCGGGCGATGGGCACCATGATCCGAAGGAAAGACGTCAGCGCGTTGCAGCCGTCAATGCGGGCGGCCTCGTCCAGCGACTTGGGCAGGCTCAGGAAGAAGGGCCTGAGCGTCACCACGATGAACGGGATCGAGCCCGTCGCGATGGCCATGACCGGGGCCGGATAGCTGTTGAGCAGCCCCATCTTCGTAAACGTCAGGTACAGGGGCGTCAGAAGGAGGCTGTTGGGCATCATCTGCGTTACGAGGAACAGGAGCATCACCGTGCGCTTGAAGGGCAGGTTGAACCGCGCGAGGCCGTAGGCCGCGGACAGCCCGAAGAGCGTCGAGAGCGCCATGTTGCAGATGGCGATGGCAAAGCTGTTGAAGAGCGACGCCAGAAATTCCTTGTCGCCCAGTTGCGTCACCCAGGGGTTCACCGTGACGACCCGCGGCCAGAAGGAGATGTTCTTGTCGAAGATTTCCACGTCCGTCTTGAGGGACGAAATCAGGATCCAGTACAGCGGAAAGAGGAACACCGCCGCGATCAGGACGGCGACGAGGTTCATGCCCATGCGCTTCATGCGCGTGCGGGCGCTCTCCACTTCCAGCTTTTTGTTTGCAGTCAGCTGCTGCGCCACGCTACATCACCTCGTCCTTCCGGATCAGCCTCAGGTAGAACACGCCCACGGCCATCAGGCACAGAAACAGCACCACCGCGCTGGCCGCGCCCATGGAGAAGTTGTACAGCGAGAAGCTCTGTCGGTAGCTGTAGGTGGACAAGACCTCCGTGGCGTTGAGCGGCCCGCCCTTGGTCATCATGAAGATCAGGTCGAACACCTTGAATGTGTAGATGAAGCCCAGCATCAAAACCGACATGATCGCGGGCTTTAAAAGCGGGATCGTGATGCGGAAGAACCGCTGCACCGCGTTCGCGCCGTCGATGGCCGCGCTTTCGTACACATCCGCGGGGATGTTCGACATGCCAGTGGTGAGCAGCAGCATATTGAACGGGATGCCCACCCAGCAGTTGGCGATGATGACCGACCACATCGCAAGGCTCGGGTCGATCAGCCATCCCAGCGGCGCGCCGATTCCGATGCCGACGAAGGACAGAAGCTTGTTGATGACGCCGCCCTCCGTCAGGAACATGTACTTGAACAGAAGGCCCGTCACCGAGACCGGCATCATCCACGCCACGAGGATCGTGCCGCGCACCGGCCCGGCCAGCTGAAATTTGCTGCTAAAGAACACGGCCATCAAAAGGCCCAGCGTAAATTGCAGCGCGATACAGGCGATGGTAAACCAGAACGTCTGGCCCAGCGCGGTCAAAAACTCGGGGTCCCGAAAAAGCGTCACGTAATTGCTCAGGCCGACGAACACCGACGTGTTTCCCTTAAAGGTCATGACGCTCAGGTCACGAAAGGAGAGCACGAAGTTGTACACCAGCGGATAAACCATCAGCGACAGCATGTAGGCGATGGCCGGGAGCGCGAACAGGAGACCTGTGATGCGCTCGCGGTTGCGCCGATACCATTTGATCGCCACTGGGCGGCACCTCCATACGGCGGTTTAGAACCGGCCCGCCCGGTCATAAATCGGGCGGGCCGCTCGTGCGCGTGTTTTTTAGGTTACTGAGCCAGGATGGCCGTGACGGTCGCGGCGGCGGTATCCAGCGCTTCCTGCGGCGTCTTCACGCCGGTGAAGGCCTCGTGCTGGGCGACGGAGATGGCCGTGGAGATCTCGGGCCAGCGCGGGTGCGGGCCGCGGGGCATCGCGTACTGCATCTCTTCGGCGAACACCGAGAACACCGGGTCGGTGGTCCAGATTTCCTTGGAGGCGGAGGAGTCGGCGCGGGGGGAGAACTTGCCGCCGGCCTCGCAGAAGTTGGCGGAGACGTCCTTCGACATCAGGAAGGTCAGGAACTCAACGGCGGCGTCCACGTTCTCGCAGGCAGTGGTCACGCCGAAGTTCTCGCCGCCCAGAACGGAGGCGTACACGCCGTCGTCCGCCTTGGGCACCAGCGCCACGCCCCAGTTCTTGTCGGGCGCGAGGTTCTGGATGGTGGCCACGTTCCAGGGGCCGTTGACCTGCATCGCCAGGCCGCCGGAGATGAACTGGTTGTTGCAGTCGCCCTGGGTCCAGTTGATGACGTCCTTGGGCATGGAGCCGTCGGCGATCAGGTCGGTCAGGTAGGTCAGCGCGTCGACGCAGCCCTTGCCGTTGAGCTCTTCAAGCTTGCCGCCCGCGGAGATGAACCACGGCATGAACTGGAAGCAGCCTTCCTCGTTCTTGACGGCGCTGATGCCCAGGCCGTAGCGGCCGGTGGCGGGGTCGGTCAGCTTCTTGGCGGCGTCCTTGAGCTCGGTCCAGTTGGTGGGCACGGCGACGCCGGCAGCCTCCAGCAGGTCCTTGTCATAGAACAGCGCCAGGCAGTTGGAGTTGTGGGGCAGGCCGTAGATGCGGCCGTTCTGGGTGCAGCTGTTGAGCGGGCCCGGGAAGAACTGATCCAGCTGGCCCCAGGCGGTGAGCTGGTCGGTGATGTCGGCGAACACGCCCATCTGGATGAAGCCCGCCATGTCCGGGTTGTCCACCATGCCCAGGTCCGGCAGCTCGCCGGAGAGCGCGCCCATGGTGTACTGCTTGAGCAGGTCCTCACGGGAGACGTAGGTGTAGTTGACGCGGATGCGGTCCTGGCTGGCGTTGAACGCATCGATGTCGCGCTGGAAGACGGAGCCGTCGGAGTACTCGTAGTCGGTGCCGTAGTAGTGCCACAGCTCCAGCTCGATGACCTCGGCGGACGCCGCCGGCATGATCATCATGGACAGAAGGAGGCAGAGCGTCAGGGCCGCGATCAACAGTTTCTTCATGATACCCCTCCTTGGATTTGTGCAACACGCCGCGAATGCGTTATGCATCATGTCAAAATACTAGCATTGTTAACAATGGGCGTCAAGCGTGATGGTGGACAATGCCGGTGCATTTCATTAAGGAACGCACACTTTTCGTCTTACACCTTGATCGAAAGCGCCGAGCCCTTGCGCAGGAAGACCGGGATGGTCTCAAGCGGCGCCTCGGCCATGACCGCCTGGCCCCCAATGTACTCCCGTCCGGTGCGGGACTCGATCCAGTCCGCGCCCTCGGGCAGATACACGCTTCGCTCGCGGACGCCGAGCTCCATCACCGGCGCGACGAGCACGTCCGGGCCGAACATGTACTGGTCCTCGCAGGCGACGGCCACTTCGTCCTTCGGGAAATCGAAGAACAGCGGGCGCATGACCGGCGCGCCAGCGTCGGCGGCCTCGCGCATGAGGCGGGCGGTGTAGGGCCGCATGTCCTCACGCAGGAACAGGTATTTCTTCAGGATCTCGTAGGCCTCTTCGCCGTAGCTCCACACCTCGTTGGGGCCGCCCGTGAACAACACCGGCTGGCCGTTTGCGCGCGCCGGGTTTTCATGCGGGTCGCGGTCGCCGTGCAGGCGCATCACGGGGCAGAACGCGCCCCACTGGAACCAGCGCACGAACAGCTCCCGGAAGGCCGGGTCGCTTGCGTCGGCGCCCATGAAACCGCCGATGTCCGTGGTCCACCACGGGATGCCCGCCACGCCCATGCTCAGGCCCGCGCAGACCTGCTTGCGGAAGGTTTCCCAGTCGGAATGAATGTCACCGCTCCACACCAGCGCCCCGTAGCGCTGGCTGCCCGCCCACGCGCAGCGCAGCAGGTTCACGGGCAGCTCCATGCCGCTTTCCCGCATGCCTTCGTAAAACCCGCGCGCGAACAGCTGCGGGTATACGTTGCCCACGCGCAGCGCGGCGCCCAGATGGTAGCGGAAATTATCGTAGTCGTAGGTTCCGTATTCGGGCTCGGCTTCATCCAGCCAGAACAGCGTTACCCCCTGGTCCAGATAGTTGCGCTTGCACTTGTTCCACACATAGGCGCGCGCCTTTTCGTTGGTCGCGTCAAAAAACATGCTGTCTCCGCCAAAGCGCATGCCAATCTGCTCGCCGTGCTCCGCCCGCACCAGATACCCCTGCTGGCGCATTTCCATGTAATTTTCGCTCTCCAGCGAAACCTGCGGCCACACGGAAACCATCAGCTTCACGCCCATAGCCTCCAGCTCGTCCGCCATGGCCTTGGGATTGGGGAAAAACTCCGGGTCAAAACGGAAATCGCCCATTTTCGGCCAGTGGAAGAAATCGCACACGATCACATCCAGCGGCAGCCCCCGGCGCTTATGCTCCCGCGCCACGGAAAGCAGCATCTCCTGGTTCCAGTAACGCAGCTTGCACTGCCAGTACCCAAGCCCGTATTCGGGCATCATCGGGGCAAAGCCGGTGGCTTTCGCGTACGCAAGGCTGATGTCCGCGGGGCTTTTACCCGCGGTGATCCAGTAATCCATCTGCCGGGTGCTCAGCGCGTTCCACAGCGTGTAGTTTTTGCCGAAGGTCGCCTCGCCCACGGCGGGGTTGTGCCAGAGGAAACCGTACCCGCGGCTGCTCATCACAAACGGCACGCTGGCCTGGGAGTTGCGGTGCGCGAGCTCCAGCACGCAGTGTTTCAAATCTAGGGTTTCCTGCTGGTACTGGCCCATGCCGTACAGGCGCTCGTCTTCTTCGCCGTCAAAGCGCACGGTCAGGGCATAATCGCCGCCGGTATGCGGCTCAAAGGCGCGGGGCCGCAGCGAAAGCGCTCCGTGGCCGCTCGTTTCCTTTAACAGAACCTTGCCCTGTGCGTCGGTAAAGGTGACGGACGCGTATCCGTGCCAGTCCTCCACCTCGATCTCGGCGGTCAGCCCGCCGTTTTGGATGCGGGCACGGCTGTCTGCAATCGTGATCACCGGCACGGTCGCCTGCGGCTCCAGCAGCGCCCAGCGGTCGTCGGTCAGCTCGCCCATGGGCACGGCGCGCACGCGCAGGCTGTTCTCGCCCCAGGCGCGCAATTCCAGCGTTTCTCCAAGGTTTCGAAAAATAAGCGCGGTCTGATCGCATGTAAAATATCGCACGGTTTCGCCCTCCTGTTGTTTGGTTTATACTCTACTCTGCGTGGCACTGCTTGTCAATTTGGACGGATGAAATTTACGCCGGTTCAGGCTTGGGCGCCCCGTTGCATACGGCGCGCTTGGTCGGACAGTTGCTTTCTGGTATACTATAAGAACAGATCATCAAAATACCCGCGGCTATAACGGTTATATAGCCTGCGGGCGCAGAGGGTTACCGTATGAAGCACGACGCAATCA
>JAEZTD010000212.1 GCA_023443705.1 Bacillota bacterium
CGGCGGCGCAGCGTCCGCATGCCTTGCAGCGGGCGAAGTCCACCCGGTGGGTTTCGCCGTCAAAGGCGTGGACGCCCTCCGGGCAGACGAGGCAGCGGCGGCAGCGGGTGCATTTGTCCGCGTCAAAGGAAAGCTCCGGCCGGGGGAGGAGTGACTCCGGGTTGTGGCACCACAGGCAGCGCAGTGGGCAGCCCTTCAGAAACACGGTCGTGCGGATGCCGGGCCCGTCGTTCATGGAACAGCGCTGGATGTCAAAGATCGTGCCCATACAGTGTCCTCGAGACGATTTCCTCCTGAATCTTGCGTTCCAGTTCCACAAACCGGGCGGAGAAGCCGCCCACTCGGACGATCAGGTTCGGGTAGCGCTCCGGGTGCGCCATCGCGTCCTCGAGGGCGCCGCGGTCGAGGATGTTCAGCATCGCCTGCTGTCCCTTCTGAAAGAATACGGACAGGAGCGCCTCCGTTTCCTTGCGGTAGCGGCCGAACATCTCCCGCGAGAACTTCATGTTCTGCACCGCGCCGGCGTGGATGGTGTTGTCCAGCTTGACGAGGGAGTTCAGAAACGCGGTGATGCCGCTTTTGTCCATGCCGCCGACGGGGTTGTTGGCGTTCGACATGGGTTCTCCCGACAACCGTCCGTCCGCCGACGCGCCGGTGTAGCGGCCGAAAGCTGTGTTGGCGCTGTTGTTGATGATGACGACCAGGTAGCTGTCAAGCCCCACAGCCTCCGCGCGGCTGCGCGTGTAGGCGCACACGTGCTCGTGGACGCGCACGGCCATGCGGTCCGCCTCGTCGTCGTCGTTTCCGTATTTGGGACAGTTAAGAAGCATCTTCCGCTCGCGCTCGTAGCCTGAGAAGTTTGCCTTCAGCATCGCACGGAGTTGGTCGATGCTGAAGCGCTTTTCCTTGTAGACGATCTTGCGGATGGCCGTCAGGCTGTCCGCGGCGTTGGTGTTGCCGTAGGTCTCCAGCGTTCCGCCCAGGTGGCGCACGCCGCCCGAGAGCAGCGGTTTTCCGCGCGCAACGCAGTCGCCGTAGAGAAGCGAGAAGAGAAGGTGCGGCGCGGTTTCTCCGGCCACGTCGTATTCGATTTTTTCCTGCAGCGCGAGGGCGTCCACGTAGGTCTCCACGTTTCGCCGGTAGGCGTCAAACAGTTCCTCGAAGGTGTCGAAGGATGCCGGATGGCCCATCCGCCTGCCATCGATCAGGTCGTACCCGTCAAACAGCGTGACCTCCAGCGCCTTTAAAAGGTTGATGACGCCGCTGGGCGTGCCGAGGCTCTTGTTCGCGATCACGTACTCGCCGCAGCCGAAGGGCACGTACTGCGCGGCGGTTTCTTCGTCCAAATGGAAGGCGTTCATCACGGCGGGGATGTTGACCTCGTCCCGGTAGAGCATCGGGTAGATCCAGCCGTCCCCGAAGTTGTCATAGGCCATTTCAAGGAGGGACGGATTCTGCCCGTCGTAAAAGCGCAGCGTCAGCTGGGGCAGCGGCTCCCGGAAAAGGCGGGACGCGCGGATGGCGAGGCGGGCGAAGCGGTCCGCCGCGGCTTCGTTTCTCCTTCCCTTGCCGCCCACGATGATGCGGGCGTCGGTGGTGCAGCGCCGCTCGTTGGTTACACGGTAGAATTCCAAAATCAGGCGTAGCGCCTCGTCCTCGTCGTCGCCCAAGAGGTCGCCGAGGGTTACGTCCAAACGGGAATAGTTGATCGCGCCGGACAGGATCGCGTACAGGTGCACCAGCTGCAGGCCTTCCCGAAGGTTCTTCGGCGCGGCGTGGATCAGGTTGGTCAGCGTTTGCGATAGTTCGGGCATCTTAAGCGCCGCCGCCTGCTCGGCGTAAAATTGAAGCGCCCATTCGACCAGGTCCAGCGCGCCGAGAAGGCCCGCGTAGAACGCAGCGGCCTCGCCCGATGTGCCTTTTCGATGCTGTGAAACCTCAGCGCGAAGCCCCGACAGGCCCAAGCGCACCAGCTTGTCGTAGTCCGGCTGTATGCTGCCGAGCCGGTACAGCGGGAAGCCGACCCCGGCGCTGGTGAAACAGTCTTTTTCGTCCAGCCACCGGGTCACTTCCTGTGGGTAGGCTGCCTGGACTTTTTTGATGGTGATCTCGTTTTCCCAGAAGGAGAGGGCTTCCTCGAGTCGGCGTCGCGTGCCGCCGTCCACCGCCTTCGTCAGTTCGTCAAAAAGCGCCCGATCGAGGAAATAGTTCAGCATGCCCGCCTCTTGTGGCGAGAAGCCGACTGCGAGGTTTATATGGCGCCCCGCGAACACGTCGTCCTCGCGGAGATCCATAAGCGCGTACCGAAAGCGCACCCGCTGGCAGGCGAGCTCCCGCTCAAGCGGAGAATCCGCGTGGGCGCGGTAGGTTTCGATGAACTCAAGCACATAGGCCGCGTGTTGTTCGCAGGTCGGCATAATTGATTCCTCCGTGCGCGCAGTGCGTAGATATTGATCTTACTGATATAATACGGTATAATCGGCGATAGATCATTGACTATTTTGATGAATAGGATGAGCATTTTGATCTTGCTGGCAAAAGACATCATCGACGGAGACGTCGGCATCCACTATCAGGTCACCAGCCAGACGAGGGTCGCGACCTACCCTCACGGGCATGATTTTTACGAGGTTTTTCTCGTGACCGACGGGGATATGGACCACGTGCTCAACGGGCGAGCGGAGCGCCTCGACCGGCACAGCCTCACCCTGATCCGCCCCGGCGACGAGCATTTCTACCGCCGCGTCCGGGGGAGCCTTTTAAACATCGCCTTCACGGCGGAGGTGTTCGCGCGGATTGACGCGCTGCTGGATGTAGGTCTCTGCCGGAACGCCTGCGTCACCGAGGGGGACGCGGCCCAGGCGCTGGGCGGCATCCGGGAGGTCATGGCCGGAGGGTTCTCAAAGGAGGAGGCCGCGCTCAAGCTGAAGCTGGTGCTCGTTCGGCTGTTTTCGCTCTTTCAGCTTCGCGGCAAGCGGAGTGATTACCCGGACTGGATGGAGGCGCTGCTGGCCGCGATGAACACGCGGGAGAACATCGCCGAAGGGCTGAAGAGGCTCTACCACCTGTCACCCCGAACGCCGGAGCACACCACGCGCTCATTCCGAAGGTATCTGGGCGTCTCGCCCACCGAATACATCAACGACCTTCGGCTGCAATACGCGGAAAACCTGCTCCTGACCACCGACCGCACCGTGACGGCCGTGGGCCTCGAAGCAGGTTTTCAGGACGCCAGCTATTTCTCCGTTTGTTTCAAGCGCAGGTACGGCGCGTCGCCCGCCGAATACAGAAGACGGCGCAGGAAGACGCTCGTGTGACGCGGTTTACTCCGCCCGGACGCAAACCCAGCCGCCGCTGGACAATTGCCGGGTGTTCGTTCCGTCTTCAAAGCGCCACGTCGATTCCAATTGGATGCGCCCGTCGAGGTTTTCCGGCGCGGAGACGGTGAGGCGCACCGCGCCATTCTCCCGCTTCCAGTGAACGCGCACCCACCCCGCGGGGGTTTCGTGCTCGCAGCGCACCTCGTCCAGTTGGGGGATGAAGCTCGGGCGCACCTCTGCCTGACGCGGCGAAATGCGAATGCCGCCCGCCGCCCGGTAGAACCAGCCGCTCACGTCGCCCCAGAAGTGGTGGTTGTGGCTGTAGAACGCGCCGCTGCCCTCCGGGTGGAAGGCCTCCCACAGCGTGGTCGCGCCCCGCGCCACCCAGTTGCCGTAGGAGGGGTAATCCGGCCGGGCGATCATGCGGTAGGCCAGCTCGCTCTGGCCGAAATCGGTCAGCACATGGAAGAGCACCCGGCCGCCCAGCACGCCCACGTCGAAGTGGAAGTCCGCGGCCTGGATCAGCGACATCAGCTGACGAAACGCTCTGTCGCTCTCCTCCGGCTCGAACATGCCGTAATGGAGCGCCATCGCCTGAGACGTCTGGCATGCGCCCTCCGCCAGAAGCGTGGCGCGGTCGATCAGGTGGCTTCGGAAGGCGGCGCGGGTTTCTTCGTACAGGCTTCGCGCAAAGGCTTCCTCGCGGGGCAGCCCGACGACGGCGAACATTTCCGCGGCTTTTTGGGCCAGATCCGAAACAGAGATGGTGTCGGTCAAGCGCAGCGGGGCGCGGTATTCATCCTCTTTCCGCCCCACCGGGCACCAGTCCCCGAGCCCCACCGCATAGAGGCCGTCGGCGCCCTTCCGGGTGCCGATGTACTGGAGGTAGCGCAGCATCGCGTGGGCGTTTTCTTTAATAACGGCGTCGTCCCAGCGGTACTTGTGGATGAAGTAGGGCAGGTAGAACAGGACGCTGTCCCAGGCCGGGCCGTTGCCCCAGGCGAAGCCCCAGCCCCCCGTGGGCACGATGCCCGGCAGCGCGCCCTTTTCGTCCTGCGCCAGGCGGATGCTCTCGAGCCATTGCCTTAGGCTTCGCTCCGGCGCGAAGTTCAGGAGCATCTGCTCGCAGGAGAGCGCCGCGTCCGCCGTCCAGCCGTTCTTCTCCCGGTGGGGGCAGTCGTTGGGGAAGTAGTGGAAGTTGGTGAGGTCGGAGCGGCGGGTGATCTCCTGGATTTTGTTCGCGACGGGGTCGGAGCATTCAAACCGCCCCCGCGTCATGAGGTCGGAGTGGAACTCGACGAGCGTCAGAAGGTCGGGCGTCGCCTGATCCTCCATGAGCCCCTTGACCAGCACGTATCGGAAGGCCTGATAGCTGAAGGTGGGCTGGTAGCTTTCCTTCGCGCCGCCGCGGCAGACGTATTCGTTTCGCTGTACGTTCACGTCCAGGTCGCTTCGGTGAAAGTTCAGGTTGTTGTCGTCAAACTGGCCGCCGGTCAGAAGCTCGGCGTGGCGCAGCTCGATCCGCTGCCCTTTTTTGCCGCGAATCTCAAGGCGGCAGACGCCGGAGGTGTTGACGCCAAAATCGTACCGCCAGCCTTCCAGCTCCCGCGTCACCGAAACCGGTTTGATCTCCCGGACGGCCTTGATGGGCTCGCAGGCGCAGGGGCGGATGTGCCCCGTCGGGCGCGGGCAGGGCGAGGCTGCCCGCCAGGCGCTCTCGTCAAAGCCCGGTTCGTTCCAGCCGGGGATTTCGAGGTTCGCGTCGTACACCTCACCCCAGCGGAAGTCGTCCATGAGAAGGGGAGAGGGCGCGGTCAAAAAGGCCTCGTCGCTCTCAATTACAGTCTCACCAACGGTCAGGCGGCAGCCCAGGCAGGGCGCCGCTACCCAAGGGGCGCGGTCAAAATCCCACACATAGCCGCCGGGGTTGTTTTGAAGGCCATTGCCCAGCCACACGCCCAGCACGTTTTCGCCGTCCCGCAGGTAGGGTGAGATGTCGTAGCGGTCGTAGTAAACGAGGTCCGACGGCGCGCTGATGTAGGGCGCGAGGAAGCCTTTCGTAATCCGAGTGCCGTTCACATAGGCCTCGTAAAAGCCGAGGCCGGTGATCAGAAGCTCCGCCGCCTCGCCTGCCGAGGCCGTAAAGGCGCGCCGGAAGTAGGGCGCGGGCACATGTTTCTCGGGCGTCATGCGCTCGCCGCCGGCGTTTATGAAGCGAAATTCCATGCGATCTCTCCGCTCTCATACCAAGTAAAGCTATTTGGGTTGATATCAATTATTCCGGGAACAGGGCTTCCTCCACCCGGGCGCAGAGCCGGTGGTACAGCGGCAGGTGCAGTTCCTGCACCTTGTAGGTTTCCTCGGCATCCACGTTCAGAAGGTGCTGGCAGAGCGGTTTCATCCGCCCGCCGTTTCTGCCGGTCAGCCCTACGGTGACGAGCCCCAGCGCATTCGCGACGGTCAGCGCGCGGCAGACGTTTTCGGCGTTGCCGGAGGTGGAGATGCCGATGAGCACATCCCCGGGGCGTCCAAAGGCCAGTACCTGCTGGGCGTAGACGGACGCGCCGTCGATGTCGTTGGCCACCGCGGCGATCAGCGCGCTGTGACAGGTGAGGTCGATGGCCGGAAGCCCCATCTGAAGCCCTTTGGCCCAGGGCTCGCCAATGGCCTGAAGCAGTTCTTCGCCGAGCGGCCGCTTTTTCATGAAGCCCTTGATGAATTCGCCCGCGATGTGGGCGCAGTCCGCCGCGCTGCCGCCGTTGCCGCAGAGAAGCAGCCTGCCGCCGCCGCGGAAGCTTTTGAGCACCGCCTCAACCACCGCGTTCAGCTTTTCTTCCATAATAATATCACTCCCCGTCGGGTAATTGTCCGCGCTATGCCTCATCCGCCGCGCGGATCGGCTGCTCGAGGAACAGGTCCACGATCAGCGAGGTGGCGGCCTTGATGGCCTGGCACTGGTCGGAGGGCTTGACCACAAGTTTCGTCCGCGAAAGGATCTTCGGGGACAGGCGCTGGGCCAGCGTGTCCTGCAGCACCGTCTGCAATAGTTCCGTGCACTCAGCCAGGCTGTCGGTGACGATCACGATGTCCGGATTCAAGAGGTTGATCAGGTTGACCAGCCCGTAGCCCAGGTACTCGCCAGCCCGGGTGAACAGGCGCGCGGCCAGCTCGTCCCCGGCCTTTACCGCCCGGACGATGTCCTGAAAATGGGGCTTGGTGCCGTGGAGCGGGTGTTCCGGGCGGCTTTTGAGGGCCAGCGCCATCTCCCGCTCCAGCGCCAGCGTGGAAGCGTATTTTTCCATGCAGCCGTAGTTGCCGCAGTCGCAGCGGGGGCCGCTCGGGTTCAGGCTCATGTGGCCGATCTCGCCGGCGCAGCCCAGCGCGCCGCGCACCGGGCGGCCGCCGTCGATGATGCCCGCGCCGACGCCCTGCCCGGCCAGCACGCAAAGGAGCAGCCGGTAGTCGTCCTGATCGCATTTGCGCCATTCGGACTGGGCGAAGCACAGCGCGTCGTGCTCAAGGAGGATCGGCATGCGGAATTCCTCGTAGAGGATCTCCTTGACGTTGACATTCTCCCAGCCCGGGAAGGCGCTCATGAAGGCCATGGAATTCTCCTCGTAGATGATCGGCCCCGGAAGCGCAAGGCCGATGCCCAGGATGGCCCGGGAATCCGAGCGAAGGATCAGGTTGCGAACCAGTTCCTTGACGAGGTTCATGGCGTCCTCGGGCGTGGCGTGCTCGGAGATTGCGCGCTCCTCCTCCGCGTAGATCTCCCCCGCGATGTCAAACAGACCCGCGTGGATGTTCTGGCGCGTCAGGCGGATGCCGATGCACAAATACCGGTCCAATTCGAGGGTCAGGCCGATGGAGCGCCGCCCCTTCTCACCGGAGATCAGGCCGACCTCCTTGACCACACCGGCATCGATCAGCTGCTGCGTGATCACGGTGATGCTCGCCTTGGTGAGGCCGCTCTGCTTCGCAAGCTCCGCGCGGGAGCAGACCTCCATTTTGTGGATCAGTCGCATCACCAGCGAGCGGTTGAGGCGCTGGAGGTCGTCCTGGTTCTTTCCTTCCTTCCGGGTCATACGATCACCTGCTATTTTCCTATTTGGGCCGCATCAAATAGATCGTCCAATTCGGCGATCTTTTTTAGCCAACCCTTGTAGCGTTCGAAGGAAAACGGCGGCTTGCCCAGCATGTAGTGGTTGCAGCCGGTTTCCCCGTCCGCCGTCCAGCGCATGAGGAAGAGTCGCTGATCGCCGTGGGAGATGCGGATGGGGACGATCTCCGTGGTTTGGTTGGCTTTGGCAAAGAATTCGCCATCGTAGAGGATTTCTCCTGTATCGCCGTCCCAAACCTTGCAGGTGCCGGATTTGTCCGTCAAGGTGTCGTTGCCGGCCATCAGGCGGATGTGCCAGCTGTCGGGCTCCGTCATCATCAGGCACAGCGGCGCCTGGGCGCGCTTGATGTAGTAGTAGGCCAGCTTCTTGATGAAGTCATAGCTCACCACCGCGTCCGAGAACTGCGGCCAGCCGTCGATGATGTTCCACCAGATCACGCCGGTGCGCCGCCATTTCTTCGTGCGGGTGACCTCGATGAAGAACTTCTTGGCCTCCGCCTGGGAGATCTGGGAGGCGAGGATGAAGTCTTCGAGGTTGTCCGGGTCGATGCCGAACATCTCGTGGATCTGGTCGGCCATCAGCTTGATGCGGTAGGCATAGGGGCCGGTAGGGCCGTTCATCTCGGCGGCGTGGGTCAGCCATTCGTCGTTGTCCTGCCACGGCCAGAGCTTTTCGGGGCTGATGAAGCCCTTGATCGAGGACAGGCTGTTGCAGCCGTGGTAGCCGGTCTCGCTGGCGAAATGAGCCTGCGTGTTGGCGTAGAAGGGGCTCTTGAAGTAGTCGCGGGGGCCCCACAGGTGGGACTCGGGCAGCAGGTTTTCGATCTCCCTGTAGTCGCGGCTGATCTTCGAAATTGCCGGGGCGATGTAGGGGGAGGAGGGCAGGAATTCGCGGTAGGGGTCCAGCCGGTTAACCACCTGGGGCAGCACTTCGCGGGTGATGCGGTTCCACTCCGGGTTCTGGCCGGAGAGGGCCAGCATCAGCGCGTCGCACTCGTTGTCGCCGCTCCAGAGGATGATGGACGGGTGGTTGCGCAGTTTTTCCACCACGACTTCGGCTTCCTTTCGGATGGCGGTAAGGAAGCCCTCGTCCAGCGGGTACATACCGCAGGCCATGGTGAAGTCGTTCCAGATCATGATGCCGTGGCGGTCGCAGTAGTCGTAGAAGGGGTGATCTTCGTACACGTTGCCGCCCCAGCAGCGCAGGATGTTGCAGCCGGTGTCCACCCACATCTCCAGCATGCGCTCGTAGCGGTCGGCGTCGCGGCTGTGCATCGCGTCGGCGGGCACCCAGTTGGAGCCCTTGCAGAGGATCTTTTCCCCGTTGACCACGAAGCAGAACTCGCCCTGATACTGGTCGGTCACGTCGGTCCGGTCGAGTTTCACGGTGCGGATGCCCATCGTCGTCTCGATGACGGCGATCACGCGGCCGTCATGGAGGAGTTCCGCCCGCACATCGTAGACGTTCGCCGCGCCGTAGCCGTTCGGCCACCAGAGCTTCGGGTTCTTGACCGTGAAATCGAACCGGCCGGCCACGAAGCGCACCGGCTGCTCCACGAGGAAGCCCGCCGCGCCGTCCACGGTGCCCGTCAGCCGGAGGGACAGAGCGGCGTAGTGGGGCACGTCCGTCTTGAAGCGGAAGGCGCAGGTGACGAGGGCGCCCGATTTTTCCAGCGAGCGGGTGGCAAGGTACAGCGTTTCGAACTCGTTCGGGCTGTCGATTTCAAGGTCCACGTCGCGCCAAAGCCCAGCGGATACGGTGCGGGGCATGATGTCCCAGCCGTAGGCGGAGGGCGCCTTGCGCACCTGCAAAGAATCATAGTTGTCGGGCAGGTGGCTGCAGTAGGCATCCACCTTTTTCGTGGCGGAAAAGAGGATGGGCGAGCGGATCTCGACCGCCAGGCTGTTTTCGCCCGGCTTCAAAAGGTTCGTCACCTCGAAGCGGTGGTCGATCAGCGCGTTTTCGCTCTCTGCGAACTTTTCGCCGTTCAGGTAGTAGGCGGCGACGCAGTCCACGCCCTGAAAGTGCAAAAAAGCCCGCTCACCCGCCTCGAGCGAAGGGGCGTCGAAGGTGCGCTCGTAGCGCCAGCGGTAGAACTCAAAGGGGCGCAGCAGCTTTACGTTGTTGCCAAAAAAGATGTCCGGCAGAACGCCCGCGTTCATCAGGTCGATCTCCACGTTTCCGGGGACGACGGCCGGAACAGACTGCATGCCCTCAAGGCCTGAGGGGTTCGTCTGCTCGTCTGCGTAGTAGAGCGTGTAGGCGCCGTTCAGGGAGAAATTTTTCATGATCGAAACGTTCCTTTCAATTTTTGTTTGCGCGTATGCGTGCCGACCGAATTACTCAGCCATGCCGTTTGCCGCCACCGCCAGCGCGGCGACGTCGCCCAGCCTGTCCCCCAGTTCGCTCGCAACAATGCGGCATTTTTCCACCGCCGTGGGCAGCGCCTCGTCCCTCAGCACCCGCTCCATCTC
>JAEZTD010000227.1 GCA_023443705.1 Bacillota bacterium
ATCGACATCTGGACCGAGGGCATGGCCCGCACCATGACCGCCGCCGGAGCGGATGAAAACGACATCATCCAGGTGGCCTACGGCTACGGCCTCTTCACCGGCGGCCTGGGCGCGCATCAGGGCGCGAGCAAGGTGGGCGCCACCGTCATCCCCATGTCCGGCGGCAACACCCCCCGCCAGATCGCAATGATGAAGGCGATGGGCACCACAGTCCTTTGCTGCACCCCCTCCTACGCGCTGCATCTGGGCGAGACCATCCGCGAGATGGGCCTGCCGCTGTCCGACTTCAAGCTCAAGGCCGGCGCGTTCGGCGCGGAACCCTGGAGCGAGAACATCCGCGCCCGTATCGAGGAGCTTCTCGAAATCGACGCGCTGGACATCTACGGCCTGACCGAGATCACAGGCCCCGGCGTTTCGTTTGAATGCCTCATGAAGCACGGCATGCACGTCAACGAGGACCACTTCGTGCCGGAGATCATCGACCCCGACACGCTGGAGCCGCTGCCCTACGGCGAGCGCGGCGAATTGGTGTTCTCCACCATCACCAAAGAAGGCATGCCGATGCTGCGCTACCGCACCCACGACCTGTGCCGCCTGAACGTGGAGAAGTGCGAATGCGGCCGCACGCTGGTCCGAATGGACCGCATCCTCGGCCGCACCGACGACATGCTCATCATCCGCGGCGTCAACGTGTTCCCCAGCCAGGTAGAGACGGTTTTGACCTCCATCTCCGGCGCGACGCCCCACTTCCTCATGATCGTCGAGCGCGCCGGCACCACCGACAGCCTCGAAATCCAGGTGGAGGCCACCGAGGATCTCTTCGCCGATACCGTGGGCCAGATGCAGTCGCTGCAGAAAAAGATCATCGAGAGCATGAAGTCCACGCTGGGCCTCTCCGCCGACATCAAGCTGGTCGCCCCCAAGACGATCCCGCGCTTTGAGGGCAAGGCGCGCCGCGTGATCGACAACCGCAAGCTGTGACCGGAAAATCTGAATAGGAGGGAACGAACATGTACGTCAAGCAGGTTTCGGTATTCCTCGAGAACAAAAAGGGCAGTTTGACCGGACTCACGAAGATCCTAAGCGACAGCGGCATCGACCTGATCGCGCTCTCCATCGCCGATACAGAGCAGTACGGCATCCTGCGCTGCATCATGACCGACACCGACAAGGGCGTTCAGGCGCTGAAGGACGCGGGCTACGTCGTCCGGCTCACCGACGTCGTGGCGGTCTGCGTGCCGGACAAACCCGGCGGGCTGAATTCGGTGCTGGAGCTTTTGAACGACAACGACATCTCCGTCGAATACGTGTACTCCTTCGTGCGCTCCACCGGCAGCCACGCGCTGGTCATCTTCCACCTGTCCGACATTGAGAAGGGACTCAAGGTCCTGACCGAACGCGGCGTAACGCTGCTCGACAACGACCAGGTGCGCTCGCTGTGAACACCAGTTACCGCAGAACCGCGCTTCGCGTATCGGGCGAAGCGCTGATGGAAAACGCCCGGCTGATCCGCCGCCATCTTCAGGGCAAGGCCCGCCTGATGGCGGTGGTCAAGGCCGATGCCTACGGCCACGGCCTCATCCAGGCGGCAAAGGTGGAAATCGCCGCCGGCGCGGACTACCTGGCCGTCGCGCTGGCGGAGGAGGGCGTGACCCTGCGGGAGGCCGGCGTCAAAGCGCCCGTCCTGGTACTGGGCGGCTCCGCGCCGGAAGCGCTGGACGCCGCCGTATACCACCACCTGGCGCAGGCGGTGTACGCACCGGAGGACGTCAGGCTTCTCCAAAGAGAGGCCGCGCGCCTCGACACCGTCGCCCACGCCCACCTCAAGATCGACACCGGCATGACCCGCATCGGCGTCCGGGGCGAAGCGGCGCTTCACGAAGTGCTGGCCGCGTTCAAGGATTGCCCCCGCGTCAAGCTGGAGGGCGTATTCACCCACTTCGCCGCAGCGGACGACGACCCGGAGTATACCCGCGCCCAGAACGCCCGCTTTGTGGCGGCGGTTAAGCGCATCCGCGCCGAGGGTGTGAAGCCCATCGTCCACGCCGCCGCCAGCGAGGCGGCGCTCAGGGACCCCACGCTGTGGCACGACATGGTGCGCCCCGGCATCGCGCTCTACGGCGCGTCGGTTCGGCACCTCCTGCCCGGCCTCACCCCGGCGCAGACCCTCTCCACCCGGCCGGTCCGGCTGGCGCCCGTTCCTGCGGGCGAGACCGTCGGCTACGGCCGCACGTTCAAGACCGGGCGGGACAGCCTCCTCATGACGCTGCCCATCGGTTACGGCGACGGCTACCCCCGCCTTCTCTCCAACCGCGCCCATGTGCTGGTCCGGGGAAAGCGCGCGCCGCTGGTCGGCCGCGTGTGCATGGACATGATTATGGCGGACGTCACCGACATCCCCGGCGTCACGGCGGAGGACGAGGTGGTGCTCCTCGGCGCCCAGGGTGCGGAGCGCATCACGCCGGACGAACTGGCGATCGTGACCGGCACCATCCCCTACGAGATCATGCTGGGCTTCAGCCCCCGCGTGACGCGCATTTTTGACGATGTGTGACAAGGCTTTTCTCCGGGCGCAAATGCGAGGAATGCGCGCGGCAGCGACCGAAGTGGGCAAGTCCGATCTGGCCGCGAAGCGCATTCTCGCGCTGCCCCAATACGCTGGCGCCGGTGTCATACTCCTGTACCACGCGGTGGGCGGCGAGGTGGAAACCGCCGAGCTGATCCGGCGCGCTCGGGCGGACGGCAAGACCGTGTGCCTGCCCGCCATCATCGGAAAAGGCGTGATGGAGGCGCGGCGGGCGGACAGGCTCGTCCCCGGCCCCTACGGCATCCCTTCCCCCGAAGGGCCCGTCTTTCCGCCTGAATCGATTGACTTTCTCGTCGTGCCGGGCCTCGCGTTTGACCGCGAATGCCACCGGCTCGGCCAGGGCGGCGGGTATTACGACCGCTACCTGCCCCGCGCCCGGGGCTACGCCGCCGGGCTTGCCTTCGAATGGCAGATGGTTGACCGCCTGCCGCTGGAGGCGCACGACGCCGAGCTCGACTGCGTGGCCACCGAAAAGGCGCTGTACTTTCGGCCCTGAAGGTTTGCCGCGAAAATCCGCGAGGGAACACGCCAATCCTCTACGCAACCCGCTTCCGGCGCGTCCGCCGGAATTGAACGAATTCTACCGATCGCTTGGCCCTATATGGCCACTTGGAGGCACCATGCGCGAAGGCATCATGTTCGGAGTCCGCACCCTTGGGAAATACTTTGTAATGCTTCTACTGAGCCTCATGTTCCTGGGGATGATCCCCCGGGAGCAGCTGTGGCTGCAGGCGCTCCTGAATGCCGCGATCCTGGCAGGCTTCGCGCTGCTCACGCTCAACGAGGGGGGCACGCTGGGCGAGCGCGCGGAGACCCTTCGCGTGTCGCTGGACGCCCGGCGCAAGGAGGGCGCTCCGGTGGACCCGGCCCTCGAGGCAAAGGCCTACCGGCCCGCCATCGCCGTCACGGGCTTTTTGGCGGCGGCGCTGCCGCTTTTCATCATCGCGCTATTAAACCTCGCGTCGCTTCCGGCGCACCCCGAATCGCTGGACCCGAAGAACTTCGAAGTCGTCGAGGAGGCTGTGCCGGAGGAAAGCGCGCTGCCCGCCGAGACCGGTCTTCCGGAGGCAGCCGCGCAGGATGCGGCCGAGGCCACCCCCTCGCCGGAAGCGGAAACCGCTGCGCCGGAAGCGGAAGCCGCAGCGCCACTCAACATTTTCAACACCATCGCGCGGGTGGCGTTTTCGCCGTTCATCGCGCTGTACGGCCTTCTCTCCGAGCAGTTGCTCGTCCTGTATGTGCTGATGGCGCTCCTCTCGTTCTTCCTGCCTTCCTTTGCGCTGGCGGGTTACCTGAGCGGCCCGAAACTCCGGGAGAAGAAGCTCGAGGCCATCAAAAAGGGCATCCGCGCAAAAAAACGCAAGGAGAAGCGCGCGCGCAAGCCCTCCGGCCCGAAACCGGAGGTGTAATGCCGCAGCCGCGTGCGATCGCCCCGCTTTGGCATAAACCTTGTCAGTAGGTAGAAACTATGCTATAATGCGCAGGTAACGGGTGGTGCTAAAATGCGCATTGTCGCCGGAGAATTCAGGGGGCGCAACCTCTTCGCGCCGGAGGGCGCGGAGACGCGCCCCACCGCGGACCGGGTGCGCGAATCCATCTACAACATCCTCGCGCGCCGCGTGCCGGGCGCCGAGGTGCTGGATCTGTTCGCGGGTTCCGGCGCGCTGGCGCTGGAGGCGGTCAGCCGGGGCGCAAGCTTCGCGGCGCTCTGCGACGTAAGCCGGGATGCCGCCCGCGTGATCGAGCGCAACATCGCGCTCGTCCGGGCGGAGAACAGGACGCTCCTCGTCCGTGCCGACTGGCGGGACGCGCTTTCGCGGCTCCGCGGGAGAAAGTTTTCCATCGTATTCCTCGACCCGCCCTACCGTATGGAGGATGTTTACGCCTCGGCGGCGGAAGCGATGCGCGCCCTCGGCCTTCTGGCGGACGACGCGGTTCTGGTGATGGAGCACGCGGTGGAAACGCCGCTCAAGCTTCCCAACGGTTTTGAAATCTACGACGAGCGCCGCTACGGCAAAACGGCCGTGGCCCTGGTGCGGGAGAAGCCAGATGATTGCAGTCTACCCGGGCAGCTTTGACCCGCCCACGGTAGGGCATCTGGACATCATCCGGCGGTCGTCGGCGCTGTTTGACAAGGTGTATGTGGCGGTTCTGATTAACCCCGTCAAGCGCCCAATGTTTTCCGCCGAGACCAGGCAGGCCCTTCTGGCGCGCTGCACGGCGAACCTCGCCAACGTGGAGGTTCTCTCCGACACCGGCCTTCTGGCGGACGTCGCCCGCCGTCTGGGTGCCGACTGCGTGGTCAAGGGGCTTCGCAGCGAGGCAGACTATGCCGCCGAGCGCTCCGCCGCCGCCGCGATGCAGGCCATGTTCGGGATGGAGACGCTATTTCTTCCCTCCAACCCGTCCATCGACTACGTGAGCGCGTCCATCGCGCGCGAAATGATGTCCTTTAGCCGCGCGCCGCGGGGGCTGGTGCCCGACGAAATACTTGATGAGATCATGGCCGCCTTCAAGGCGGGCAGGGGTTAACGATTCGCAAGGGGGATGGAACCTATGGACCGCGAGCAGGACAAGTTCTTCGATGAGGAGCGCAAGCCGCATCCGCAGGCCGAAATGCGCCCCGATCACGGCGCGGAGGCCGCAGCGCCCTACGAGAACGACAACGACCACAAGTATCTGATGACGCTCTTGGACTACATGCAGGACGCCATTGAGAGCGGCAGTTCCGTACCGCTGACCAGCAAGCGCCTGATCGACGCGAACATGTGCCTCGACATCCTGAAGGACATTCGGGGCAACCTGCCGCTGGCCATTCAGTACGCCGAACAGGTGCTGCATGACCGCGAGCGCATCCTGTCCACCGCCGAGCGCACCGCCGCCAGCAAGATCCAATCCGCCGACGTCCGCGCCAACGCCGCGCTGGACGACGCCGCCGGTCGTTCGCAGGAAATTCTGGAGCAGGCCGAGAGCCGCGCCGACAAGATCATCAAAGACGCCGAGATTCGCGCCCGCGCGATGATCGATCAGCACGCCATCACCGCCGCCGCCCAGAACGAGGCCCGTGAAATCGTCAACGAGGCCCGTGCGGAGGCCACCGAGCGCCGCCTGGAGGCCAGCGACTACGCCGAAAACCTGATGATCAACGTGGAGAAGGAGCTGCAGCGCGCGGCCGACATGATTCGCCAGCGCAGGCAGCAGCTGACGAGCCCGCAATAATAAAGGCAAATGAACCTCGCTGCGCGATTTTCATTTGCACAAGGACGGCAAAGCCCCTGTGTATTCAGAATGCACGGCCGGGGCTTCGCTGAAAACAGGTATAGGCAACCTGCGGACGCACATGTCGTCCTCCGGTTGCCTTTTTTCTATCGGGGCCGCGGCCCCGAGCCCCGGCGGACCGCCCTTCTCGTTTGCGGATTGGCTGCGAAAAAGCCGCGCTTCAATTCTGAACGCGGCTTTGCCTGTATCTGTTGAACGCCCCGCGCTCATCCCGCCTGAATGGGTTTGGGGATTGAGCCGGTGAAGCGCGTGGCATACTCGTCGGAGAAGACGTCAATGCGGCCGCCATAGGATTCAAGAATCTCTTTGACGATGGACAGCCCCATGCCGCGCCCCTCGCCGCGGGTGCTGACGCCCGGCTCAAAGATCGCTTCCTTCATGCCGGAATCAATGGCGGGGCCGTTGTTCTCGACAAAAAAGGTGAATTCCCGGAGCGTCTCGCCGACGGACACCGTCAGCTGCGCGCCGCCCTGCCCCTTGAGGGCGTCCAGCGCGTTGTCGATCAGATTGCCCAATATCCGGCACAATTCCCAGTCCGCAACCGGGATTCCGGTCCAGGCCGACGCGGTTTCGAGCTTCACCTCAATGCCCCGCCCCCTGCATTCTGCCAGCTTCGCCGCAAACAGCGCGTTGACGGCGGGAATGGCGGTCTTCAGCGTCTCGCCGACCCGTTGGATGTCGCCGTACACCTGCTCGATGTAAACGCGGGCCTCGTCGTTTGCGCCCATGTCGATCAGCCCGAAGGCCACCTGCAAGTGGTTCATAAAGTCGTGGCGCTGGGCGCGCAGTGTACCGTTGAGTTCATTGACGCGGCCCAGGGCATCCTCCAGCATGTCGCTCTCCCGGTTAAGCCTGCGGGCGGCGAACGCGTCCCGGATGTCCAGCGTCGCGCCCCAGATCACCACCAGCGCCATGCCGGAAAGCGCCGCCTGCTCCACGATTCCGGTGAAGGCGGTATCGCCCACCACCAGCGCCAGGATTGCCACCGTCAGCGCCGCCAAAATCTGCAGCGCGTTGATAAAAATGGCGTAGGCCGCCGTTTTTTCCAGTTCGATGTGCCGCCTGCGCATGGGCATCCCCCTCAAAAACATCCTCCGACCCAGCCGCGGTCAGGCGGCATAAATTCGCCATCGCCCCATACGTGAGCGGTCGTCGAAGCCGCATGCGAATGCCGTGCTTCCGGCTCGAACAGTATACCATACCGCCGCCAAATATGCTATAATATCAGAAAGAAACGGATGCCAAGGAGGAATACGCCATGCTCTCCAAGCTGAAAAAACTTGTCTGCGACGCCAACCTGCTCCTGCCCAAGTACGGCCTTGTCACCTTCACCTGGGGCAATGTATCCGCCATCGACCGCGAAAAAGGGCTTGTGGTCATCAAGCCCAGCGGCGTGGAGTACGACGTGATGAAGCCCGAGCACATGGTGGTGGTGGACCTCGACGGCAACCGCGTGGAGGGCGATCTGAACCCCTCCAGCGATACGCCGACGCACCTTGAGCTCTACCGCCGCTTCGGTGCTCTGGGCGGCATCGTGCACACCCACTCCCGCTTTGCCACCTCCTTCGCGCAGGCCGAGCGGGATCTTCCCTGCCTGGGCACCACCCACGCCGACTACTTTTACGGCAGCGTGCCGCTGACCCGCATGCTGACTCCGGAGGAGATTCAGGACGACTACGAGCTCAACACCGGCCGCGTGATCGTCGAGACCTTCGAGACGATGAACCTCGACCCTCTCGCCACCCCTGCGGTGTTGGTGCGCAAGCACGGCCCCTTCGCCTGGGGCAAAAACCCGATGAAGGCCGTCGAAAACGCCGCGGTGCTGGAGGAGGTCGCCCACATGGCGTCCATCGCCCACCGGCTCAACGTCAACGTGGAACCGGCGCCCCAGTCGGTCATGGACAAGCACTACTTCCGCAAGCACGGCGCGGGCGCCTACTACGGCCAGGGCGGCGAGCACTGAGCGCCTGCCCCGGCGGACTACCGAAGGATTGGAATTGACGCATGTACGCAGACCTGCACATCCATACAACCCATTCCGACAGCTCCTTTGACCCCGAGCGGGTCGTTCGGGAGGCGGTTTTACACGGCGTGGGGCTGATCGCGGTCACCGACCACGAGCTCTTCTCCGGCAGCCTTGAAGCCGAGCCCATCGCCCGCCGGGCGGGGCTGGGCTTCATCCGCGCACTGGAGACCGAGTGCCGCTATGGCGGCCGCTTCCACCACATCCTGGCCTACGGCGTGGATTTCTTCGAGCCGCACTTTCACGCCATGATCAGAGATAACCGCGTCAAGCTGGACGATATGAGCGTCGAGCTGATCCGCCGCATGGCGCCGGAATTCCCCGGCATCTCCCTCGAGGACTTCGAGGCCTTCGAGCGCGACGCGCTCTTTGGCGGCTGGAAGGGGCTGGAATACTTCCATAAGCGCGGCGTGACCCAGGCCATCCGGGACGGCATCCCGCTCTACGCCCAGTACGGCGTCACCTACGAGGACGCGGGCTTTCCGGAAATCGACGAAACCATCGCCGCCATCCACGCATCCGGCGGCCGGGCGGTGCTGGCCCACCCCTGGGCCACGGTGCCCCACCCGGACGAGGACGCCTTCATGGAAAACGTCGCCGCCCTAGTGGACAGGGGCCTCGACGGCGTGGAGTGCTTCTACCCGCTGCACGCGCCGGAGATCACAGCGCGGCTCGTCGAATTCTGCCGCGGGCGGGACCTGATCGTCACCGCGGGCTCCGACTGCCACGGCAATTTTGGCCGCGCCCGCGTCGGGCAGATGGACATCCCCATCGAAGCGCTGACGCTGAAAGGACTGGACAAATGACGGACCTTCGCCAGATGTTCCTGGAGCAGTCCTACCGGGACGCCTACGGCTTCTACCGCCAGTCTCTGGCGGAGGGCGAGGGGCTGCCCGGCTGGGACTATGTGATCCTGACCGCTTCCAATGAAGCGCAGGCCGCTTCCTACCGCCGCCAGATCGATTACCGCCTGGAAAGGGGCATGCTGCCCAAGTCCACCCGCTACCACGTGCTGCCCGACCCGGACGGCGCGCGCATCGGCTCCGGCGGCGCGACGATGGCGGCGCTGCACCACATCCGCACCGCAGAAGGCCCGGACCCGCTCCGTGGCCGACGGGCGCTCATCATCCACTCCGGCGGCGACAGCCGGCGCGCGCCCCAGTATTCCGCCTGCGGCAAACTGTTTTCGCCGGTGCCGCGGGTGCTGCCGAACGGCCGGCGCTCCACGCTGTTTGACGAATTCATCATCGGCATGAGCGCGGTGCCCGGAAGGATGAAAGACGGCATCCTGGTCGTCTCGGGCGACGTGCTGCTACTGTTCAACCCGCTGCAGATCGACTTCCACTTTGAAGGCGCGGCGGCGCTCTCGGTGCGCGAGGGGATCGACCACGGCGTGCAGCACGGCGTGTTCCTGCCCAGCGCGGACGGCGGCGTGGAGCGCTTTTTGCACAAGCTGTCGGAGTCCGCGCTTCGCGATGCGGGCGCGGTGGATGAAATGGGCCGCGTCGCGCTGGATACCGGCGCGGTACTGATGGACGGCGCGCTGTGCGCGAGCCTTCTCAGCCTGATCGAGACAAACGGCGAGGTGGACGGCCAGAAACTTCGCGCCTGCCTGTCCCCGAAGGCGCGGCTCAGCTTCTACGCGGACTTCCTCTACCCGCTGGCGGCGGATGCCACGCTGGAAAAGTACCATCTGGAAAAGCCGGAGGGCGACTTTACGCCGGAGCTTCGCGCGCTGCGCTCGGCGCTGTGGCCGCTCCTCAGGCGGTACCGGCTGGGGCTCATCAACCTGTCCCCCGCTTCGTTCATCCACTTCGGCACCACCCGGGAGCTGGTTTCCTTCGTGTGCGACGAGGTGGCGGACTACGAGGCGCTCGGCTGGCGGCGCATGGTGGCCTCAAACCGCGAGGAGGGCGACTACGCCGCCTCCGGCAGCTTCGTTCACCCCGGCGCGCGGGTGGGCGCGGGCAGTTATGTGGAAGACAGCCTGCTCGGCGCGGGCACCGTCGTCGGCCGGGGCGCGGTGGTCTCGTCTGCGACGCTCTCGGGCGACCGGGTGCCGAACCAGACGGCGCTGCACGTGGTCAAGCTGATGGACGGGCGCTTCTCCGCCCGGCTCTACGGCGTGCAGGACAACCCCAAGGACGCGGCCTTCCTGGGCCGCCCCCTTCAGAAGCTCCTGGAGCGCATGAACCTGAAACCGGAGGACATCTGGGACGGGCCGGAGCGCACGCTGTGGACCGCCCGGCTCTTCCCCGTCCGGAATACCGCCATCGACGCCGCCCGCGCCGCGCTCAGCCTCGTCGCGGAGCCGCATCTGACGGCGGAGATGCGCACCGCAGGAGACCTCCGCCTCGCCGAAGCGCTGCCCGAGGGTGACCGGATCAGCCTCAAGGAGGGCTTCGAGCGGGCCGACGGCCAGGCCATCCTCGACTGGCAGGACGCGCTGGATGAGCGGATTCGCGTCGAGAACCTTCTGGGCATCATCGAGGCGCGCAGGCCCGTCGCGGACGCCGCCCGGGCCTTTGCCGGGCGCGAACCTACGGCCCGGCAGATCGACCGCCTCTTGAAGCGCGCGGACGCGATGGAAAAGCCGGGCGGCATGCCCTCCGGCGCGATCCGCGTAAGCTACTACCTGTCGAGGCTGTGCCCCTCCCGCCGACCGCATTTTGAGGGCGAAGCGTTCCGGCTGATCCGCGACGCGATCCATAAAGAGAGCGTGCGCCGCATGGCGTTTGACGACGGCCTCGCGATCCAAAAGGACAAGGCCTCCGTCCACCTGCCGCTTCGGGTTAACTTTGGCGGTGGCTGGTCGGACACGCCGCCCTACTGCAACGAAAACGGCGGCACGGTGCTCAACGCGGCGATCCGGGTGGGCGGGCGTCTGCCGGTGGAGGCGAAGCTCGAGCGCATTCCGGAGAAGATGCTGGTGTTCGCCAGCGGCGACTCCGGCGCCTACGGCGAATTCACCGACATCGAAAAGGCGCTGGACTGCTCCAACCCCTTCGACCCCTTCGCGCTGCACAAGGCAACGCTGGTGGCCTCCGGCATCCTGCCCGCCCAGGCCAAGCAGCCGCTGGGCGAAATCCTGACGCGCCTCGGAGGCGGCTTCAAGCTGTCCACTCAGGTCCGGGGCATCCCGAGGGGTTCGGGGCTGGGCACCAGCAGCATCCTGGCCGGCGCGTGCGTCGCCGCCATCGCGGACTTCTTCGGCATTGAGACGACGCTGCACGAGAAAATCGGCCGCGTGCTCTGCGCCGAACAGTTGATGTCCACCGGCGGCGGATGGCAGGATCAGGCGGGCGGCATGATCCCCGGCATAAAACTCCTGACCAGCGCGCCCGGCGCGTGGCAGGAGATCACCGCTCAAAGAATCAGCCCCCCCGAGGAGACGGTGAAGGCGCTGGAAGCGCGCTTCTGCCTGATCTACACCGGGCAGCGCCGCCTCGCGCGGGGGCTTCTGCGCGAGGTCATGGGCCGCTACATCGCGGGCGACCCGGATGCTTCGGCCATCCTGCGGGACATTCAGGCGCTGGCGCGGGATATGGCGCGCGCGCTGGAATCGGGCGACCTCGAGGGCTTTTCAAAGATGCTCAGCGAGCACTGGGAACTGTCCAAGCGGCTGGACGCGGGCGGCACCAACACCTGCATCGACCTGATCTTCGTCGCCGCGGACGACCTGCTCTCCGGGAAGATGATCTGCGGCGCGGGCGGCGGCGGATACCTGCAGGCGATCATGAAGGAGGGCGTGACGCTGGAAATGCTCAACCGCCGCCTGTCGGACGCCTTCCCCGGCACCGGCGTCGCCGCCTGGAAGTGCGGCTTCAACACCTAATACCAAGCAGGAATATTAATTCTTCCAAAGGGCCGAGAGATTTTCGATTGAGAACAATGAGCCGGAGCGAGGCGTCCCTGCGGGATACGCCTTTGGCGTGAAATGCAGGCTACGTCGAGCGGATGGCGACACAGTTCTCGGCGAAAAGATCCGGTCCGACGAAGAATTAATGTTTCGGATTGGTA
>JAEZTD010000228.1 GCA_023443705.1 Bacillota bacterium
ATTCCGAGGGGCGCGAAACCGTCACCATGCTGATCATGAGGGACGGCAGGGCCTTTGACCTTTTGACCCTCAAAGGCCTCGACCAGTCCATCCTGTCGCTGGAGATCGACGCGATCATCTCCGAGGACAACAAAATCACCGCCTCCACCGCTCATTCGGAGCTGTATCAGGTGTTTAATATGCTGAGCAGCGCCGGCGTTGCGCTGACGCTGCCGGCCTTTCAGATATCGGAGAACGACGGCGAGAAGGTGCCCGAGGCCGCCGGCATTGCCATCTTCCGGGGTGACAGGCTGGCGGGCTACCTGACACCCGACCAGTCCAGGTACTTTCTCCTGGCCACCGGAAAAGCCAAGGGGGGCGTCCTGGCCATCGCCAAGGATGGAGCCGGTCTGCCGGACATCTCGCTCGAGATCGCGCAGAACCAAGCCAAGTTGGGCTATCAGGTGACGGACGGGCGGCTGTCCTTTTCCATTGAAACCGAGACGGACGTATTCCTGGCGGAGACGACAGAGGACATCGACGTGACCGAGGACAAAGTGGTGAAGGCGTTGGAGAAGGAGGCGGGTGAGCGGCTCAAATTGGAGATCGAAGCGGTCATCAAAAAGGTACAGTCGGAGACCGGGTGCGACATCTTCGGTTTCGGCGAATACCTCCACCGGCACGACGCCAAGCTGTTTCACGGGGTTGAAGACCGCTGGGAGGAGATCTTCCGGGCGCTCCCGGTCAGCGTATCCTGCAAGGTGAACATCAAAAATACCTCCTTCATCCGCTCGCGGGAGGCTTTCAGCAAATGATTTTAGTGATCGTCGTCGCGTTGTACGCCGCCGTGATTGTTCTGGATTTTCTGCCCTCCCGCGGCGCCGACGCCAGGGGCGTTCGTGGGCTGTACCTTGTTTTGACCGCTGTGAGCTTTGCGGTTCTGGTGCTTTTCGCCCTGGGCATTCAGGTGCCTTCGCCCTCGGAGCCCATCCGAGAAGCCGTGACGGCGATCTTCGGGCCGATGTAGCCCAAACGGAAAGGAGACTTCCCTTGCTCGATAAGCCGCTGACGCGCGTGCAGGCGCTGGCCATGGTCGTCATGTTCAACTTCGGCAGTTCGGTGGTCATGGGCGTAAGCACCGGCACGGCGCAGGATTCGTGGATCTCGCTCCTGCTGGGCACCGTATACGCCATCCCGGTTGTTCTTGTTTACGGAAGGATCGCGGCGTTAAACCCCGGGCAGGGCCTCTTTGGCGCTGCCGGCGCGCGGCTGGGCAAGGGGTTCGGAAAGCTGTTTTCAGTGCTGATGGTCTGGTACGCGCTGCACCTGAGCGCGCTGGTGCTCCGGAACTTTTCCGAATTCATTCAGATTTCTTCACTGCTGGAAACCCCGCAGCTGCCGGTGGCCGCCATCATGGTGCTGACGGTCGCCGTGCTGGTAAAAGGTGGCGGCAAGGCGATCGGCAAGTGGGCGGTGGCGACCTTGCCCATCGTGCTGGGCATCGTGGTGCTGACGGTCGTCCTCTCGATCAACATCATGCATCCGGAGTATTTTTTGCCCGTCTTCGACCATTCGGTTTCCGAAATCTCCCAGGGCGCCTACCAGGTTTTTTCATTCCCATTGGCAGAAACGATATTGTTTTTTAGCGTGGCGGACATGGTCACCCCCCGGGACAACGTGATGAAGATCAACTTGGAAGGGGTGCTGTTTTCCGCCTTGGTGCTCCTGATCATCATCGCCCGCAACATGATGGTGCTGGGTCCGAACGTGGTCTCGGTGGAGTACTTCCCCTCCTATTCCGCCGCCCGCCTCATCAACCTGGGGGACTTTCTTTCCCGCATCGAGGGATCGATTTCGGTCAACTTCATGTTGGCCGGCGTGACCAAGCTCGCGGTTTGCCTCATTGCCGCCAGCCGTGGCATCGCGTACATTTTTGATGTTGACAACTGGCGCAGGCTTGTGGTGCCCATGGCGCTCATGGCGCTGATGCTCTCCACCATCCTGTATCGAAACACAATGGAGATGTTCGCATTCATTAAGTACTCCGCCTATTACACGATTCCCTTCCAGATCCTGCTGCCGGTCATCCTCTGGGCCTTCTCCGAGATCGGCGCGCGCCGGCAGCGGCGGCTTGCGGGCACGTCGTCCTGAACTGGAAAAGAGCAGGGGCCTGCGCGCCTGAAATCTGCGGGATTTCCGGGCGGCTCATCGGCAAAGGGCACGGAAAGCGCCACCAGTGTCTGTACGGATGGCGTGCATGGCATCGAAAACCCCTGCGGTTTTTGTGGGTGCGAAGGAAGAAATCCTGCATGCGCCTGAAATCCTGACGGATTTCCGGGCGGCGCACTGACTGAAGGTACAGACAGCGCCACCAATATGCGTACTGGTGGCGCTATCCCGTTCCCGGCGTACATGCCGCTGCGGACGATGGAAACCCTGCGAAACTTGATGGGGCGAGGCAAGGAGTGCGAAGCGCCGGTCAGTCCCCTTCGCGGTCATCCGGACGGCCGTGAGCGCCTCGGCATCCGTGCCTGATGTCAGAACCCTCGCCGCGGTGGCGGAATTCTCCGTGGCCTTCGCAGTTTTCGCCGTGGTGGCGGAATGCGCCGTGCGCTTCACAGATTTCGCCTTGGTGGCGGAATGCGCCGTGCGCTTCACAGCCCGCCTTCAATTGGTGATGGTGCGGCCCGTGGGCGCATCCGTTCGGGCCGTCATGGACGAAGGGGCCCGGGCCAAAGCCACAGCCATGACCGAAGGGCGGGCGGAAGTCCATTTCGCCGATCTCCGCCTCCAGCGCGGCGATCACCTTGTCCAGAAGCGGCGCAAGCAGTGCGCGCTCGACGTCCGTCAGCGCGTCAAACACACCGGCGCGCTCGGCGGCGGGGGTCTCGGCGCCATCCGTCGCGGCGCGCCCCTTGTCGGTGAGCGTGATGATTGCGGCGCGCCGGTCATCCTCCGACGGCGCGCGCTCAATAAAGCCGCTCTTTTCGAGTTTTGCCAGCAGCTCGCTGAGTGACTGCTGCCGCATGTCCAAGAGGTACGAAAGCTGCTTCTGGCCGATGGTGGGCTGCATCTTCAGGATGGACAGCACGCGTCCCTGCCCGCGCATCGGGTTGCCGAAGGGCCCATGGGCCTTCAGTCGGGCGACATGCCGCCGCTTAATCAGCATTTCAATGCGCAGGAAGCGCTCCGTCAGGCCGTCGAAATCAAAATGTTCTTCCATACAATCATCCTTCTTTCTGCCGCATGGCGGCGTTTTAATCAGGTACCTGTTGATTTGGATTATACAGGTACCGGATCATTTTGTCAAGGGAGAAGGCGTCGGCAGAAAAATTATTTCTGCCGACGGGCTTTCTGGAGGGTTGACAGCTTGCGCTTTCGCCTCTATTATTGAAAATGGATAAGAATACCAGGGTTTGTGCGGATGGTTACCTGCACGACGAAGCTGTAGCGGCCTTCATGTCACCGTATATCGCCGAAACATAAGCCGAAATTGCCATGTGAGGGGTACGAATGAATCGAGGGCTTGTGAGAAAGCCGGAAAATACAGCGCAAGAGAGGCTGGCGATCCGCCACCTGAAACTTTTGCTGCCCGTTACATTGATCGTCGTGCTTCTGGGCGCAGTCTATCTCCACATATCTTATAAACGCTATGAGGGTTTCGCCAGAACCGAGGCGGAAATCCTCGTGGAATCGACGAAGATTTTGCTGGATCAGCAGATCAAGGGCCTGATCCGCCAGAGCGAGATTAACCTCGTTTCCCCCGGATACCAGTCGCTTAAAAAAACGCTGATGCTGTTTCGCGGCGAGAACACCCAGATCCGCTTCGCCTACCTGCTCGCCAGGGAGGGCGACCGGGTCTATTTCCTGATGGATTCCGAGCCGGGAAATTCCGAGGACTATTCGCCCTACGGCGAGGAATACACGGGGCCCATGGCCAGCATCGACCAGGCGTATAAGACGCGCCGCACCGTCGTGAGCGGCTATGAGGCTGACCGCTGGGGCAGTTGGATCAGCGCGCTGACGCCGGTGATCGACCAGGGCAACCCGGTCGAGGTGCTGCTGGGCTTCGACTACCCCGCAGAGGTGTGGCGCCTCCGGCTCCTGAGCCGCATGGCGCCGGACGCCGTGGTGACCGTGGGCCTCGCGGTGTTTGCCATCGCCCTTGCCTGGGTGCTGGCCGAACGGCAGCGCCTGGCCCGGTTCAGCCGCCGCCTGGCGGCCGATGAGGAAATGTTCCGCACGGTGTTCGATCAGGCGCCCATCGGCATCGCGGTCTCCACCCCCGGCAACATGGCGGTGGGCAGAAATTTCGAGACGACCGTGGTCAACCGGATGTTCCGCAAGATCGTGGGCCGGACGGATGCGGAGCTTCAGGGCCTTGGCTGGCCGGACATTACCCATCCGGACGACCGGCCCGTGGCCCTCGACGGGCACGAGCGGCTGAACGGCGGCGAGATTGACGACTTTGCCCTTGCCATGCGCTACCTGCGCCCCGACGGCTCGGAGGTGTGGGTCAACGCCAAGACTGTCCGA
>JAEZTD010000253.1 GCA_023443705.1 Bacillota bacterium
GGGCAGGGCCTGAAGCCGGGCGGACAGGGCGGCGGGCAGGGGTTGGGTCGGGGCGGCACGGGGTGGCAGCAAGGATCGGGCCGGCAACAGGGGTCAGGCCTGCAGACCTCCGGCCAAGGCGGATTCCACGGCGGCGTGGGCCTGGGCGGGGTGGGACGGCAGGGCTCCGGGCGGCAGGCGTCCGGCCAGGGCGGGTTGGGCCAGGGCGGCGGGTCGGGACGGCAGGGATCCGGGCAGGGCGGCGGGCAGGCATTTCGGCACCGCCTCCAATCAATCTGTGGATAGAGCCACATGTTTCATCATCCTTTCGCCGCGTACAATGCGCGGCTACGCCATCCTACGCAAATCCAGCTTGACAGGTTCCGCGCCATCCTATAGAATAAAATCAATTGAATAGGATCGGAAGACGATTCCGGGAGAGACCGCCGCCGCGGCGCCGAAGGGGAACGCGCAAAAAACTCTCAGGCAAAAGGACCGGAGTCTGACGACACTCTGTAAAGTCGATCAATTCGACACCGAAGAAGCAATCCCGGCGTGCCGGGAGAATCTTTCAGGTAACTGGACAGAGGCGCACCTTTTTGTGGTGCGCCTCTTTTTTCGTCCAGTTCCGGCGGCGGGAAAAGAGATTCGCGAATCGCCCCGGAAAACCAGCTCGCTTGCACAATGATTGGGGGAGGAATGGATATGGAACTCAAAACCCCGCTGTATGCACTGCACGTCGCCGCGGGCGGACGCATGGTGCTCTTCGCGGGATACCTGCTGCCGGTGCAGTACTCGGGCGGCGTCATCCAGGAGCACATGGCGGTGCGGCAGAAGATGGGCCTTTTCGACGTGTCCCACATGGGCGAAGTGCGGTTTGAAGGGCCGGATGCGCTTGAAAACCTCAACCGCCTGATGACGAACGACTTTTCCGGCATGGGCATCGGGCAGGTGCGCTACTCCCCAATGCTGAACGACGAGGGCGGCATTTTGGACGACTTGATCGTCTACCGCCTGGCGGAAGAGAAATACATGGTGGTGGTCAACGCCGCAAACCGTGAGAAGGACGTGAATTGGATGAAGGCGCATCGCTTCGGCGACTGCGCCGTCTCCGACGTGTCGGACGACATCGCCCAGCTCGCGCTGCAGGGCCCCGCAGCAAAGGCGCTGATCGCGTCGCTGACCCCGGCGGATCAGATCCCGCAAAAATACTACTGGTTCACCGAGCGCGCCAGCGTGGGCGGCATCGACTGCCTCCTGTCCCGCACCGGCTACACCGGCGAATTCGGCTACGAGCTGTACGTGAAGTCCGAAGACGCGCCCGCGCTGTGGACGCTTCTATTGGAGGAGGGCCGGGAGGCGGGCCTTATCCCCTGCGGCCTCGGCGCCCGGGATACGCTGCGCCTTGAAGCCGGGATGCCGCTCTACGGTCACGAGATGGACGAAACCGTCTCGCCCCTCGAAACCGGCCTCGCTTGGGCGGTCAAGGCCGAAACCCACGGCTTCATCGGCCGGGAGGCGATGCTCGAAAAGGGCGCGCCCCGCGCGCGGATCGGGCTTAAGGCCACCGGCAAGGGCATCCTGCGGGAGCACCAGGCGGTGTTCCGGGATGGAAAACCCATCGGCCAGAACACCAGCGGCACGCTGCTCCCCTTCATCGGCTCAGCCTGCGCGATGGCGCTGGTTGAAAATGGCAGCGTTCAGGTGGGAGACTCGGTGGAGGTGGACGTGCGCGGGCGCATGGTCGCCGCGGAAGTCGTTCCGCTGCCGTTCTACAACCGCGCAAAGTAACGCCTAGCCCTCACCCTGCGTATCCCACGGGACACGCCAATTTTTGATATTAATATAGGAGGTCTCCGCCATGAACACGCCCGAAAACCTCAAATACTCCAAGTCTCACGAATGGCTCGAAATCCTGCCGGACGGCGCCGCGCGCATTGGCATCACCGACTTTGCGCAGTCTCAGCTGGGCGACATCGTATTTGTAAACCTGCCGGGCCCCGGCGACGAGGTGACCACCGGCGGCAGGCTGGCCGACGTGGAATCGGTCAAGGCGGTTTCGGACATCTTCAGCCCCGTGTCGGGCCGAGTGCGCGAGGTCAACGAAGCGCTGGGCGACACCCCCGAGGCCATCAACCAGAACCCTTACGACACCTGGCTGGCCGTGATCGAGGACGTGGGTGAAACCGAGGAACTCCTGGACGCCGCGGCCTACGCCGCCTTCTGCGAGGAGGAGGGCTGATGGGCGGGTATCTGCCGTCGTCCGCCGCCGAACGGGCCGAGATGCTCCGGGAAATTGGCCTTCGCAGCCCCGCCGATCTGTACCGGGACGTGCCGAAGGCGCTTCAGATCGATCGGCTGAACATTCCGGATGGGCTTGGCGAACTGGAAGTCTCCCGCGAGATGCGCGCCATCGCGGCGAAAAACAAAATTTACCGCTCCGTCTTCCGGGGCGCGGGCGCTTACAACCACTACATCCCCGCCATCGTCCGGTCGGTGACCACGAAAGAGGAATTCGTCATCGCCTACACCCCCTATCAGGCGGAGATCAGCCAGGGCATCCTGCAATCCATTTTCGAATACCAGACCCTCGTGTGCGAGCTGACCGGCCTTGACGCCTCCAACGCCTCGGTCTACGACGGCGCCACCGCCGCCGCGGAAGCCGTCGCCATGTGCTGCGACAAAAAGCGCCCCCGTGCGCTGGTGACCGAGAGCGCAAACCCGGAGATCCGCCGCGTCCTCGAAACCTACCTCGCCGGTTACGGTTACCGTCTGGAAACCGTACCGGAGGCGGACGGTCGCGTGGATCTGGACGCGCTGAAGGGGCTTCTGGGCCAAGACGCCGCCTGCCTTGTCATGCAGTCCCCCAACTTCTATGGCCTGATCGAGGATGTGGAAAGCGCCGCGGCGCTGGTTCACGGCACGGGCGCGAAGCTGGTCCTCTCCTTGAACCCCATCGCCGGCGCACTGTACAAGTCCGCTGGTGAGCTGGGCGCGGACATCTCGGTGGGCGACGGCCAACCGCTGGGCATGCCGCTGTCCTTCGGCGGGCCGTACCTGGGCTTCATGGCCGCGAAGGCCGACATGATGCGAAAGCTCCCGGGCCGCATCGTCGGTGAAACCACGGACAAAGAAGGCCGCCGCGCCTTCGTCCTGACGCTGCAAGCCCGCGAGCAGCACATCCGAAGGGAAAAAGCGGGCAGCAACATCTGCTCCAACCAGGCGCTCTGCGCGATGACCGCCTCGGTCTACGCGGCGGCGCTGGGCGCGGAAGGGCTGACCGAGGTCGCCCGGCAGTGCCACGCCCGGGCGGAATACCTCGCCGCGCGCCTCGCGGAGATTGGCTACCCGCGGCGGCATGGCGGCGCGTTCTTCCATGAATTCCTGACGGAGTGCCCCGTTCCCGCCGAACGTGCCCTCGCAGCCCTTTCCGAAAAGGGCATTCTGGGCGGTCTTCCGGCAGCGGGCGGCATCCTGTGGTGCGCCACCGAGATGAATTCAAAGGCCGACATGGACGAGCTGGTTGAAATCCTGAAGGGGGTGCGCTGAATATGAAGCTTCTGTTTGAAAAGGGCGCGCCCGGCCGCGGGCTTTCCATTCTCCCAAAGCTTGATGTTCCGGCCGTGTCCATCGACGAGTGCCTTCTTCGCAAGCGCCCCGCGCGTCTACCGTCCCTCAGCGAGACCGAGATCAGCCGCCACTACACCGCCCTCGCCGGGCGCACCCACGGCGTCAACGACGGGTTCTACCCGCTGGGCTCCTGCACGATGAAGTACAACCCCAAGATTGACGACGAGATGGCCACGCTGCCCGGCTTCACCGGCGCGCACCCGCTGCAGCCGGAGGAAGACGTTCAGGGTTCGCTCGAAATTCTGGACCGGCTGCGCGGCATCCTGTGCGAAGTGACCGGCATGGCGGACATGACCTTTCAGCCCGCCGCCGGCGCGCACGGTGAGCAGACGGGGCTCCTCATGATCAAGGCCTATCATGCGGCGCGGGGCGACTTTGGCCGCACGAAGGTGATCGTTCCGGACTCCGCCCACGGCACCAACCCAGCCTCCGCCGCAATGGCCGGGATGCAGGTGGTGTCGATCCCCTCAGGCCCGGACGGCTGTGTGGACCTCGTCGCCCTTCAAAAGGCGGTGGGGCCGGACACGGCGGGGCTGATGCTGACCAACCCCAACACGCTGGGCATCTTTGACAAGAACATCGTCGAGATCACCCGAATCGTTCACGCGGCGGGCGGCCTCAACTACTACGACGGCGCGAACCTCAACGCCATCATGGGCATCGTGCGCCCCGGCGACATGGGCTTTGACGTGGTGCACCTGAACCTGCACAAGACCTTCGCCACCCCCCACGGGGGCGGCGGGCCGGGCGCGGGCGCGGTGGGCGTCAAAGAAATCCTCCAGCCCTTCCTGCCTGGCCCGCAGGTGGAAAAGACCGCGGGGGGCTACCGCCTCGCCATGCCGGAGTGCTCCATCGGCGCGGTAAAGTCGTTCTACGGAAACTTCCTGGTCGTGGTCAGGGCCCTCGCCTACGCGATGACGCTGGGCGCGGACGGCATGCCCCTCGCCGCGACGACGGCGGTCATGAACGCCAACTACATGATGGCGAAGCTCAAGACACGCTACGACATGGCCTCCGGCGAAATCTGCATGCACGAATTCGTGATGTCGCTGGAAAGGCTCAAAAAGGAAACTGGCGTCAGCGCGCTGGACGTGGCGAAGGCCATTCTCGATCAGGGCATGCACCCGCCGACCATGTACTTCCCGATGATCGTACACGAAGCGCTGATGGTGGAGCCCACCGAAACCGAGTCCCGTGAGACGCTGGACGAAGCCGTCCGCGTGCTGATCGAGATCTACGATCGCGCCCATTCCGACCCGGAGCGCGTAAAGGCCTGCCCGGTCAACGCACCCATCGGCCGCCCGGACGAAGTGGCCGCCGCCCGGAACCCGCGCATCCGCTACCAGTTCCCGGACTGAGACGCCGACGGTAATCTTCAGCGGATTTTTGTTTGCGCCCCGCGCATATCGCGCGGGGCGCAAATTTTGTCTCCGCCCCCGATATGCGCGAAGAATTCAAAATGCGCTGGTATAATGGCTCATATACGGTTTCGGGAGCGTGGGCCTGTGAAGCTTGTCCGGCAATTTCTCATAATCGCGTCCATTTCCTTTCTGGGCGAGGGGCTCAGGGCGCTGATCCCCTTCCCCATCCCCGCCAGCGTGTACGGGCTGATCCTGATGTTCACGGCGCTGTGCCTGGGCATTGTTAAACCCCGCCAGGTAAACGACGCCGCGCGCTTTCTCATCGAAATCATGCCGGTGATGTTCATCCCTGCGGCGGTGGGCCTTCTGGAGTCCTGGGAAACGCTGCGGCCGGTGATCCTGCCGGTGGGCGTCATCACGGTGGTCTCCACCGTCGTCGTCATGGCGGTCACCGGTCACGCCACCCAGGCCGTCATCCTCTTCAGGGAAAAGAGGGCGAAGAAATGAATGCTTTTTTCACCGAGTCCGTGTACTTTGGCGTGGTGCTGAGCCTCGCCGCTTACGAGATCGGAAGGCTTTTGCAGCTCCGCTTCCGCCTCGCGGTTCTGAACCCGCTCTTGATCGCGATCCTCCTGACCACCGCCGCCGTCTGTGTTCTGGGCGTGGACTACAAAAGCTACTATGCGGGGGCGAAGTACATTTCCTACCTTCTAACCCCGGCGACGGTCTGCCTCGCCGTGCCTCTCTATGAACAGCTGGCGCTGCTCCGCCGAAACCTCGCGGCGCTGGCGGCGGGCATCCTGTCGGGGGTACTGGCCAGCTTCGTCTCGGTGCTGGCGCTTTCAAAGCTGTTCCACCTGAGCCACGCAGAATACGTGACGCTTCTGCCCAAGTCCATCACCACCGCCATCGGAATCGGCGTCAGCGAATCGCTGGGCGGCATCGCGTCCATCACCGTGGCGGTGATCATCGTTACCGGAATCCTGGGCAACGTGATCGCGGAAGCGCTTTTTCGCATGCTGCGCATTCGCCACCCCATCGCGAAAGGGCTCTCGCTGGGCACCGCCGCCCACGCCGTCGGCACCGCACGGGCGATGGAGATCGGCGAGGTTGAGGGTGCCATGAGCTCGCTCGCCATCACCGTGTGCGGCCTTTTGACCGCCGCCGCCGCGTCGTTCTTCGCGCAGTTCCTTTAGTTCAAACGCCCTTCAATAACACTATCCAGCTTACCACCCGTAGACCGGCCTTTTCCCCGGCGGGAGTGCTTTTGCTCCCGCTTTTTTCTGTGCAAAAGCGGTGGCGGGCATTTAACAGATAAAAAAACGCCATCGCGTTTCAAAACCCCGTTCTCCGGGGAAATATAGACCAAGATCAAGGAGGTGCTCCAAAATGAAGAAAAAGACAATCGGCGTATTCGTCGGCAGCCTTCGCAAGGGTTCCTATAACGACAGCGTGGCGCGGTATCTGGCAAAGGTTGCGCCCGCACATCTCGACCTCAAGTTTATCAACATCGGCCACCTGCCGCTGTACAATCAGGATCTGGACGACAGCCCGCCCGAATCCTATGTGAAGTTCCGCGATGCGGTTCGCGCGCTGGACGGCTTCCTCTTCGTGACCCCCGAGCACAACCGCTCGGTTCCCGCGGCGCTTAAAAACGCGCTGGACATCGCATCCCGCCCCTATGGCGCCAACGCCTGGAGCGGCAAGCCCGCCGGTGTGGTCAGCGTATCCATCGGCGCCATCGGCGGATTCGGCGCGAACCATCACCTGCGGCAGGTGCTGTCGTTCGTAAACGTGCCCGTAATGCAGCAGCCGGAGGCCTACGTAGGCAGCATCATGTCCTCGGTGGACGACAAAGGCGACCTGACCAGCGACTCGCTGAAGTCGTTCCTGAAGGACTACATCGACGCGCTGGCCGCTTGGTTCGAAAAGTTCTAAATAAAAAATTCACCGCCCCGTCCGAAAAAATGGACGGGGCGGTTTTGTCATGCCAATGAAAAACATAATTGGTATCATGCCGCGGTCAGGTCGATCTCGCCGTAAATGGCCGCCTGTTTCACGCGGATGAGGCCAAGGCGCAGAAGTTCGAGCAGAGCCAGAAACACGCTGACCAGTTCGACCTTGCCTGGCACCTCCTCAAACAGTTCGGAAAACCGCATATTGCCCTTCGAGAGGCGCTTCTGGATGCGGCTCATGCAGCTTTGCATCGTGTACACGTCCCGGCGGATCTCGTGGCTGATCTTGCGCTGCGCGTCCTCATGGGCTTCCGCGCGCCTGATGACCCGCTCGAATGCGGCGGTCAGCGCCTCCAGTGTGAGCCCCGTCAGTTCATAGGTGGGCGGCGGCAGCGGATATTCCTCCGGCAGCTTCGTCAGCCGGTCCCGCGCCTCTTTTTCAAGAACCTGCATCCGCTCGCCCAGTTCCTTGAAAGCCTTATACTCGGTCAGGCGGCGGATCAGCGCCTCCTCCGGGGTTTCCTCTTCGTCTTCCGGCGCGCGGGGCGGCACCGGCAGCAGCGTGCGGGACTTGATCTCAAGCAGCGTCGCGGCCATCTGCAAAAACTCGCTGGCCGAGTCCATGTCGAGTTCGTCCACGCCAGCCATCGACGAAAGGTACTGCTCGGTGATCTCCGACAGGAAGATGTCCTTGATGTCGATCTTGGCCCGGGAGATCAGCGTCAGCAAAAGATCCAGCGGGCCGTCAAACTGCCTCAGCGAAACGACGTACATGCGCGCCTCCTAGATGATGTTCAGCAGTCGGAACAGCGCTTCAAACGCCACCCCCGCGCCGGCCAGCGCGCCCGTATGCACCGCGCTGAGGAGTTTTCCCAGCGCGCCGGTGAAGATCAGCGCCAATAGCAGAATCTGCCCTGCCATCGCGGCCTTCTGCGGTGCGAAGACCTGCCGGCGCAGCACCAGGTCGTTGAGCACATGGTAGCCGTCGAGCGGCGGCACCGGCAGCAGGTTGAACACCGCAAGCGTCAAGTTGATGGTGGTAAAGATCAGAAGCATCAAATAGACATAGCCGCCCACATCGCCAAGCAGCGACGCCACCACCGCGTAGCCGTAGCTCTCGGGGGAGCGGATCAGCATCGAAGCCTCGGAACTGGGCAGCGTCCCAGCCGGAATCTGCGAAAAGGCGATGAGCAGCATGACAAACATCAAAAGGCAACCGACGACAAACATCAGAAGGTTTGCGGTGATGCCAGCCAGCGATACCTTGATGTCGTCGCGCCGCAGGTTGCGGAAATTGTTAGGGTTGACGGGCACCGGCTTCGCCCAGCCGAAGCCCACCACAAAGAGCATCAAAAAACCGACGGGGTCAATGTGGGCGAAGGGGTTGAGCGTCAGCCGCCCGAGATATTTGGCGGTCGGGTCGCCGCAGCGGTAAGCCGCCCACGCGTGGGCCGCCTCGTGCATCGAAAGCGCCAAAATAAACGGCGGAACGCTTAAGAGCAGCTGCCGTATGAACGACCCGAAGTCAAATCCGCCCCGAAACGCCTGAATCAGCATGCGTTCGTCTCCAATCTTGCCGCCACGCGGCCTTGTTTCTATTATATACACCCCGGGAACGTCGCGCAAGCGGCAGGAAAACGACCTTTCCGCGTAGAATCAGTAACGCCATGAACGTTTATGATTTTGACAAAACCATCTTTCGCGGCGATTCCACGGCGCGCTTTTTCGGGTTCTGCCTGAAGCGTCACCCCTTGATCGCGCGGCGTCTCCCGGTGGTTTCGTTTGAGGCGCTGCTGCTTCTGACCGGGAAGACCGACAAGACCGGCTTCAAGGGCCGGCTGTTCGGCTTCCTTCGGAACATCCCGGACGTCGAGGCCGAGGTCGCCGCCTTCTGGTCGGAAAACGCGGGCCGTATCAAGCCCTGGTACCTCGCGCAGAAGCGGCCGGACGACCTCGTCATCTCCGCCGGGCCCGAGTTTCTTTTGCGCCCGGTCTGCCCCAGGCTGATCGCCTCGAGGGTCGATCCGAAAACCGGCGCCTACTCGGGCAGAAACTGCGACGGAGAGGAAAAGCTCCTCCGCTTCCGTTCGGAATTTGGGGACGCCGCGATTGACGCATTCTATTCAGATTCGATGAGCGACGCGCCGCTTGCAAAGGCGGCCGCCCGCGCGTACCTGGTCAAGGGCGATCAGGTCTCGCCCTGGCCCGACCGGTAGCGCGCCTCCAGTTTGAGCAGCTTCTCCTTCAGTTTCAGGCCGCCGCCGTAGCCAACCATCGCCCCGTTCGTGCCGATCACCCGGTGGCATGGGATCACGATGGGCAGCGGGTTTTTGTGGTTGGCCGCGCCAACGGCTCGAGAGGCCTTTGGCCTTCCGACGGCGCGGGCGATGTCGCCGTAGCTTCGAGTCTCCCCCGCGGGGATCGCAGCCAGCGCGGCCCAGACCGCCCGCTGGAATTCCGTGCCCACGGGCGCGAGGGGCAGATCAAACGAAGCGCGCCGCCCCGTAAAGTACTCGGTCAGCTGCGCGGCGGCCTTCGCGAGCAGCGGCGTCTGACGCGTCTCCCCGTCCGGCGCGGCCTCGCCCGGCAGCGCGACGCGCGTGAGCGCCCCATCCTCCTCGCAAAGCCAGATCTCCCCGACCCCGGTTGCGAGCATCATCCTGTACCGCATAATCCTACCCCCTTGGGTTTTAATGAACGGGAGGCGCAAAATGGACATCCTGAAACGGCTGGAAGCCCTCGCGGAACCCGGCTACCGCGCGTTCAACGAGCGGATGATTCCCACGAAAAACCGGATCATCGGCGTCCGTGCGCCGCACATCGAAAAGCTGGCGCGGGAATTGCTGGCGGGCGACTGGCACGCCTTCTTGGCTGCCGCGCCGGACGACGTGCTGGAGATCCTCTTTCTCAAGTGCGCCGCACTCGCCGGCGGACAGATGCCGCTTTCCGAGCGCTTCGAGCAAATCCGCGCGTTCCTGCCTAAAATTGACAACTGGGCGGTGTGCGATTCGCTGATGGGCCGGCTCCGCCCCGCGCCGGACGAACGGGCGGCCTACTTTGAATTCGTCGAGCCCTTCTTTGAGGACGACCGGGAGTTCTTCGCCCGCTTCGCCGCGGTGATGATGATCCGCTTCTCCGAGCCGGAATGGATCGGCCGGGCCGCGGAAGCCCTCGCCCGCGTCCGTCAGAAGGACTACTACGCCCGAATGGGCGTGGCTTGGGCGCTCTCCCACCTGTACGTGGACTTCCCCGCGGAAGTGGAGGCGCTGCTGCGGCGCGAAACCCTCGAAGTGTGGACCCACAACAAGACCATTCAGAAGATCGTGGAATCCCTCCGGGTGGATGAGGCCGAAAAGCGCGCGCTCAGGGCGCTGAAGCGCCGCAGTCGCTGAAACCGGCTCCACCTGATTATACCACAGTTCCGCTGCCGCCAACAGAAGCGGCGCCAAATTCACAAAGGCTCCCGCGCTTTCGGCTGTTCGCCGAAAGCGCTTTTTCTGCCTACGGCCCAAAGCCCGCCGCGCATCCTGGGTCGGCCGCTGCGGACGCGCGGCTTCACTTTAATGCATATTAATTTTGTCGGAAATACTTGACGAGAACCAGCGCTGCAGATTATAATAGCACCGAAAGCCGACGAAAAAGGTCAGGATTGGAGGGGCTGGTATGAAGCTGTCAACGCGAGGCCGGTACGGCATCCACGCGATGTACGATTTGGCGCAATCG
>JAEZTD010000279.1 GCA_023443705.1 Bacillota bacterium
GGTGGAAGCTCAGCGGAACGCGGGAATCCTTCAGGATGTTCACCGCCTCGCCCAACCGGGGCGCGGAGCGGTTGGTTAGGTGGATGCGCCTGGGCACGCTGTCCCCGTGGCGCGGGTCAGCCAGGTACGCGCTCACCGCCAGCGCGCTGCCGCCGGCGCCCAGCACGCAGACCTCCGCGTTTGGGAAGGCGCGCCAGTGGGCGGCGGGCAGGAAGGCGTCCAGTGCCAACCCCACGGAGATCGGGTCCTTCGCGTGGCCCAAGAGCTTGCCGCCTTCTTTTGAAATCGAGCTCAGCTCCCCGAAAAGCAGCGCGTAGGGGTCGAGGTAGTCGAACAGGTCGCGGCACGCGGCCAGAAGGTCGATCTTGTGGGTGGTCACCAGCGCGCCGAGGGAGAGTTGGTCGCGCTTTATGAACTCCACCACCGCGCGGTAGTCCTCTTCGGGTGCGTGGATGGAGATGTCGATGCCCTTGATGATGCCGTCGATGCCCAGCGCCTCCGCCCAGATGGGGAAAAGGCGCATGATGGAGGACTGGCCGGTGGTGACGCCGATAAAGTACATGGTGGGGCGGTCGGCCGGCGCGGGAAGCGTAATCATAAAGGGCCTCCTTATGTTCACAGTATATGGAGAAATCCGGGTTTTGCAAGGGTTTTGTGCGCGGGACAACGCCCCGCCGATGATCAATATGAACGTGGGCTTCCAGTAGATGTTTTTGTGGTCTTATCCGCGCTTCTGGAGCGAAAAGGCGCGGGCGGGGTTTCTGCGGGTGATGGCTTCGATGTCCGCGGGGGAGACCCCGGCGGCGGCGAGCATCGGAAGAAAGGTTTCGATCAGGTAGCATAGGCCGGTTTCGCCGCCGTAGCGCCCGAGCCGCGCGGCGGTGGTGTCAAGGGAGAAAAGAAGCCTATCCCGGTGGCCTTTTTCCAGCATGTGGCGCATCAGCCGGATTTCCGACTCGTCGTCGTGGTAGCGGAAGCGGCCGATGGTGTCGTACTCGAGGGATGCGCCGGTTCGCGCCGCCGCCTCGTGGGGGCGGAAGTCCTCCGCCTGCCGGTCGAGGTGGCACAGGAGGATTCTCGCGGGGTCAAGCCCCGCGCGCTCGCAGAAGGCGACCGCCGCCACCGGGTCTGTACCCGGTTCCGTGTGCAGGATCAGCGGCGCGCCCGCCGCCAACGCGGCGCTCGCCGCGGCGCGGAGCAGCACCCCGTCCCGCCCGGTGGGCCCGTCCGGCCCCAGCGCCGCCTTGACCGCGCCCGCGCGCGCGGACAGGCGGCCATGATCGGCCGATTCACCGCCGCATGGGAGGCCTGACACCGCACGGTTTCGCGGGCCGACATGGCCCAGTGCGGGCCGTTCCCCGGTCTCCCCGGCGCGCTGCCAGGCGCAGCCCTCCTCGATGCCCACGGTCAGCTCCATCAGAAACCGCTCCCGGAGCCGCGATCCGTCCTCCGAAAATATGCCGTGCCCGGGCGGGTAGAACATCGGGCGATGATAGCCGGTGACGGCGACGATGTGTACGCCGCTCTTTTCCGAAAGGCGCACAAGCGCCGCCGCGTCCCGCCCCGCGCCGCCCGGCTGCGCATCCGCAATCGCGCCGCCGCCCGCGCGCAGGTAGTCGCAGAGTTCGAGCAGCGATTTTTCTTCGTCATCAATCAGGAGCGCCGGGTTCTTCTCCGCCGCAGGCGTTTGCCGGACGATCAAATGCTCGTGGGGTTGGAAGTGCCCCAGCGCTCCGGCGTCGACCGGCCCCAGCACGGTTTGCACGTCCGGCATAGGCCCTCCTTTGATGCAAAGAAGCAATATCACATTGTCACTACAAAGCGCCGCGATAAAATCATATCACAACGCCGGGAGCCCGTCAAGCCCCCGGCGTAGAAATTCGGCGTTTCAGCGGCCCCGGCGCGTTCGCGGCAGCGCCGCCCCGGCCGGTCTTTCGGTTTCATGAATGCTTAATGTGCCTGTCAGAAGCCCCGCCACGGGATGGTGTCCCGCCCGTAGAGATTTCCTTTCACACGCTGGTGTCGATCAAGAGCGTCACCTCGAAGCGGTTGCGGTCGCCCCGGTAGCGGGCCAGCGAGTATTCGATGGGCTCGTCGTTCTGGTTGTAGCCGACGGTGGTGAAGAAGTGGATGGGCCGGCCCCGGCTGACGCCCAGGAAGTTCGCGTCCTGGGAGTTGGCGGCGACGGCCTCCAGCACGCGGTTGACGCGGCAGATGCGCGTCTCCTCGCGGGTGGCGAGCACGTTGTACAGCGACTCCTTCGAGAAATCGTGCCCCATCACGAAGGCACACTTGTCGTAGGGCAGGTAGGTTTCGACGGTGACGATCGGGTCCTCGTCGGCAAAGCGCACGCGGTTCATGTAGATGCACTTTTCGCCCGGCGGCATGTCGAAATGGGCGGCGACGCGCTCCGGCATTGTGACCACCTCAAAGGCCAGCATTTTGGTGGACGGCTTGCAGCCGGTGCGCTCGATCTGCTCATTGAAGGTTTCGAGCCGCTTGATGAAGTCCTGCTTGATCTTGACCCGGGCGACGAAGGTGCCCTTGGACTTGATCCGGTACAGCCAGCCCTCCTGCACCAGTTCGGTGATCGCCTGGCGCACGGTAGTGCGGCTGATCTTGAACATTTCGGACAGCTCTTTTTCGGTAGGGATCAATCCGTCCACCGGGTAGCCCCCGCTCTTGATCTCCTGAAGGAGCAGGCTTTTGAGCTGAAAGTACAGCGGGATCGGCACGGACTTGTCCAATTTTTGCAGGCTGAGCATCCCCAAACCCCCATCATCAGCGCATAACGCTTATTGTCACATCATTAGTATATCATGAATTCGCCTGCGCGCAATCCCCGCCGAATAATTTTACCCGCCCGGCTTCCGGAGGCGCCGTTGCAGCAGAGAGGGGAAGCCCGGAGTTTTCCTGAATACCCCCTGCGGCGGGGATGCCCGGAGAATTCTGCCCCTTTCCGCCGGGTTCTCCCGCCCGGCGCGTTTTGAGCCCCTGCGGCAGGGATGCCCCGAGGGTTCTGCCCCTTTCCGCGGGGTTCTCCCGCCCGCGCGTTTTGGACCCCTGCGGCAGGGATGCCCCGAGGGTTCTGCCCCTTTCCGCGGGGTTCTCCCGCCCGGCGCGTTTTGAACCCCTGCGGCAGGGATGCCCCGAGGGTTCTGCCCATGGCGGCGAGGATTTGCCGCCTGCGGAAATTTTCGCTCCGGCGCGGCGCGCGGTTGACAAACCGGCGGCGCGAAGCTATACTGATCGCAATGGTTATTATGTCATAACGTTACAACGTAAAGGGGAGGGCATCGTCATGGCTTACGTTCCGGCACCCGTCCGCGCCTGGGGTTCCCCCAGCCGCTACATTCAGGGCCCCAACCTCATGAACGACCTCGAGAAATTCACCCGCGTCTACGGCCTCCGGGTGGCGGCGGTCATCGACCAGTTCTTCTTTGAAAGGCTGACCGCCGAGCTGAAGGTGCGGTTCGCCGGCACCGGCTCCGAGATCGAGACGGTGGTTTTTAGCAGCGAAGTCACCGAGCGGCAGATCGAAGAGACCACGGAAAAGCTCAAGTCCTTCGCGCCCACGGTGGTGGTGGGCATCGGCGGCGGCAAGACGCTGGATACCGCCAAGGCCGTGGCCGACAACTTCAAGGCGCCGGTGGTCATCTGCCCCACCTCCGCTTCCACCGACGCGCCCACCAGCGCGCTTTCCGTCATCTACAAGGAGAGCGGCGAGCACTCCCACGCGCGCCCCTACCCGGCGAACCCCAACCTGGTGCTGATGGATACCATTATCATCGCCAAGGCCCCCATCCGCTTCCTGGTGTCGGGCATGGGCGACGCGCTGGCCACGGTGTTCGAGGCCCGCGCCAATGACCTGGCCGACCACGGCAACTACATCAACGAAGCGCAAGGCCCCTTCCGGCGGCCCAAGACCGCGATGATCGTCGCCCAGGCCTGCTACGACACGCTGATGGAGTGCGGCGTTCAGGCCAAGATTGCGGCGGAGAAGGGGCTCATCACCGAGGCGGTGGAGAACATCATCGAATGCAACACGCTGATGAGCGGGCTGGGCTTTGAAAACACCGGCTGCGCGGGCGCGCACTCGGTGGGCGACGGCATCACGGGGCTTCCGGTGGGCGCAAAATCGCTGCACGGCGAGCGCGTGGCCTTCGGCACAATCTGCCAGCTGGTGGCCGAGGGCGCCAGCCGCGCGCTGATCGAGGAAGTCGTCTCCTTCTGTCTGGACGTGGGGCTGCCGGTGACCCTCGAGGACCTGTGGGTCGAAAAGACGCCGGAGAACCTTCGCGTGATCGCCGAGACCAGCATGCACTCGTTCTGGAACGCCGAGCCGTTCAACATCTCGATCGACCGGATCATCGACGTGGTGCTCGCCGGCGACGCCATCGGCGCATACTACAAGGCGAAGCGCGGCTAAGCATCGAGAAATTCTTCGCGGAAGAGAGACAATCCTCCGGGATGGTCGGCGGGGGCCTCGCCAGAGAAAACATGATGCATCCAGCCAAACCCGGCGGGATCAAGGAGCGAATGGGATGGGCATTTTACAGGAAATCGCTTTGGTCGGCGTGGTGCCGGTCATCAAGCTGGACGACCCTTCCGACGCGGCGCCGCTGGCGCGGGCGCTGAAGGCGGGCGGCGTGCCGGTGGCGGAGGTTACCTTCCGCACGTCGGCGGCGGAGGAATCCATCCGGTGCATTGCCTCGGAGGTCGAAGGCGTACTGCTGGGCGCGGGCACCGTCTTGACCGTGGAGCAGGCCGAGCGGGCGCACCGGGCCGGCGCTCAGTTCATCGTGTCGCCGGGCTTTGACGCGGACGTGGTGCGCGCAAGCCTCGCCCTCGGGATGGAGGTGCTGCCCGGCTGCGCCACCCCCACCGAGGTCATGGCGGCGCTGAAACTGGGGCTGAAGGCGGTCAAGTTCTTCCCAGCGTCGGTGTACGGCGGCCTTAACGGCATCAAGGCACTTGCGGCGGCGTTTCCGGGACTCGGCTTCGTACCCACCGGCGGCGTCGGGCCGAAGAACCTGGCGGAATTTCTGGGCTTTTCCCCGATTCTCGCCTGCGGCGGCAGCTGGATGGTGAACGCAAAGGATCTGGAGGAGACCACCCGCCTCTCGAAAGAAGCCCGCGACATCGTGCGGTCGGTCAGAGGCTGAAACATCCAAGGCATCAACCCTGCGTCTTTTTCGATGCAGAGATTTTGCTGCGTACGCCTGGATTTCTATACAATTTCCAGGGGCGCACTGACCAGAGAAACGATTGAACCCTGCGGCGACTTTGTTGGTGATGTGATTCCGGTGTGAAAGCGCCGGAATCCTTATTTTGTTAACGAACAGTCAACTTGGGCCGCGCGTAAAATCGCCGTATATGCTAAGTTTTGGGAGAAATCCGCCGAAATAGAAATTGGGATGAAGGAGGAGAGCACATGATTTCCGAAATCAAGGCCAGCCAGATCAGCGGCGCGACCCCGGTCTCCGGCGTAAAAGCGCAATCTTCCGCCGCCGCCTCGCAGGCCTCGCAGGCCTCGCAGGCCTCTAAAGCTTCACAGGCCGCGGCCTCGCCGGAAGCTCAGGCCGAGAGCGCGGGAAACGGCGACGCCGTTTCGCTGGGCTCCATGAAGAGCGACGCCGGAACCTACAACCGAACCGCCCGAAAGCTGAGCGCCTCCGACGTGGATGCCCTCAAAGCCGCGGCGGATCAGCGATACGAAAACCTGCTGGCGCTGGTGAAGCAGCTTCTAAACAAGCAGGGCGAGACGTCAAAGCGCGCCCTGGGTTTTGAGCGCACCAATACGAAGTCCGTTACCGAAGCGCAGGCCGCCATCTCCGAGGACGGCGAGTGGGGCGTCAAGGCGGTCAGCGACCGGATCGTCCAGTTCGCGATCGCCGCATCCGGCGGTGACAAGAGCAAGTATGAAACGCTGAAGGCCTCCATCGACAAGGGCTTCCAGCAGGCCGCGAAGGCGCTGGGCGGCGAGCTGCCCGGCATCAGCCAGGAGACGTACAAGGAAACGATGCGAAAGCTCGACGCGTGGAAGAACGGCGAGAGCCAGAGCGCGTAGCGCATTCTCGCCGGGCGCCGCGCCCGAGAAAATCGAATCGAAAGCGCACCCGAACCCTCGTGGTTTGGGTGCGCTCAAGGCATCGAAAAACCCTGCGGATTTTGCGGGTGCGAAGGAAGGAATCCTGCGTGCGCCTGAAATCCTCACGGATTTCCGTGCGGCGCACTGACCAAATGTACAGATAGCGCCACCAGTGTGCTTGACTGGTGGCGCTATCCCGCTTACGGCGTACACGCCGCCGGGAACGATTGAAATCCTACGGAGACTTTATGGATGGTCTGGGCGTACCCGAACCCTCGTGGTTTGGGTGCGCTTTTCGTTTGGAGGGAACCCGCCCCGGTTTTGTCATTTGACTTGTCGGCGGCGCGGGGCTACAATGTCGTTAAGAAGCGGCGGCTTCCAAGCGATTCCTTTGGGGGGATGTGCGCATGAACCGGTCGGATGATTTTGTCGGCAACAAGCAGGTGCATCTGGACATCAACAGCGAAATGGAGAAGATACAGCCCGTCGCCCACGCGCTGAGCTCGATGCTGCGGCTGAAGATCGTCCACCTGATCGGCCGACGCAGCATGAGCGTCAACGAACTGGCGCAGGCGCTGGGCGAGCCGCTGAGCACCATTTCCCTCAACGTGTCGGTTCTAGAAAAAGCGGGGCTGGTGTACACCGAGTCGCAGAGCGGCGTGCGCGGCACGATGAAGCTGTGCAGCCGTATGACCGACCGCATCGCCATCAACCTGGTCACAAACGATGAGCGCCCGCGCAACACCGGCGAAATGGCCATGCCCATCGGCTGCTACAGCGCGGCGGGGGAGATCCGCCCCACCTGCGGGCTGGCCACCCGGGACGGCACCATCGGCGTGGAGGACAACCCCCTCGTCTTCTTCCTGCCGGAGCGGTTCGACGCGCAGCTGATCTGGTTTCGTCAGGGGTATCTGGAGTACACCTTCCCCACGCTGCCGCTCCGGGGCGTGGCGCTGGAGTTGCTCGAGGTGTCGTTTGAGGTCTGCTCCGAGGCCATGAACTTTCGCAACGAGTGGGAGAGTGACATCTCGGTGTGGCTCAACCGCCGCCTCATCGGCACCTGGCGCTCACCGGGGGATTACGGCGGCCGGCGCGGCGTTAACAACCCCGAGTGGTGGTCCGACAACGCCACCCAATTCGGGCACCTGAAAACCTGGCGCGTCGACGAGGCGGGGAGCTTCCTGGACGGCACCCGGGTTTCGGAAGTTGCGCTGAAGGACGTGGGCTTGCAGGAGGGTGAGTTCTTTACGATTCGCATCGGCGTATCGCCCGACGCCCAGCATGTGGGCGGCATGAACCTGTTCGGCGCGGGGTTCGGGGATTACCCGCAGCACATTGTGGTGCGGTATGCGTACCATTAGCGCTGAAATCTCCTTCGGATCTTTCAGCGCGTGGGGTTTCTGCGCTCGACTTTGCGAAGAAAATCCGCTTTACGGCTTTTCTTCGCGGTGAGAACTGCGGAAGCCTGAACCCCTGCGGGTTTCCGGGCGGCTTCCTGACTTAGAGGGATTGTTTCCGCCGCCAGTGTGCGCACTGGCTACGGAAACCGTTCCCGGCGCGCATGTCGCCGGGAACGAGTGAGTGGAACGGCGGGGTTTGGCTGTGCGATGGCGCATGTCGCCGGGAACGATTTAGAAGTATAGTGGGCATGTATTTGAATGCAGGGCGTCCTGCCCAAGGGGGTACGGGAGGGCTGAAGCCCCCGCATTCAATCAAATCCGGCGGCGTGTACGCCGGATTTGGCTTTCTCCCAAGGCCGATCCCATCGGCCGACGGGGAAAGCGCACCCGTTCCGGTTTCCGCCCGGAAACGCCGAAGCGTTTCAGGAAACCGGCCTGCGATCCACGCAATGAAAAGATGAGTCAGCAGATTTTCATTGCCCGGCGCAGTCGAAGGTCGTGAAGCGGATTGGACGGTGAAGACTAAACGGCGGGCGTTGGCCCGTCTCAAGGCATCGAAAAACCCTATGGTTTTTTCGATGCGAAGGAAGGAAACCTGCGTGCGCCTGAAATCCTCACGGATTTCCGAGCGGCGCACTGACCCAAGGTATAGATAGCGCCACCAATATGCGT
>JAEZTD010000322.1 GCA_023443705.1 Bacillota bacterium
CCTCCCGGATGTACTCGTCCCTCCTATCTATTCGACATCCGTGCTGCCTTTTCCTTTTGGTTTTCCTCGCTTCTTCATAAATTTGCGCCCAGCCCTCTCGGGCTGAGCGCTTTTGTTGATGGTCTGAGTCTGTCCCAATCATGGGACAGACTTTCGTCTGCGGTGCCACCCGTGTAGCCGGAAAAACCGGCCGCTCGCTTTCGCATACCAGCATATGCGCTTCGCGGATAACGGGTGAAGCCCCCGTCGGATACTAGCGGCATGGCCGTTCGCTCCGCCCTCAGCGGTCCATTCGACGCGCATCCTCATGCCGCACTCGCACCATCGGCGGCTCTCTGAGAATCGGATACAGCGCGTACTACTCCGCATCACAGGTTTACGGGTATTATACCATCGCACCGGACGCCGTCAACCACAAAACGCGGAATTTACAAAGACAAGCCGAAAAGGATGTGCTGCATGCCCTTACGGCGTCAGTCGTCGGGGTCCGTGCCCTCCGCTTCGCCATCCGCGGCCTGGCGTATCTCCTTTCGGTACTGGCTGGGCGAAGTGCTGTAGCGCTCCCGGAACACCACATTGAGCCGCCCCGCGGACGAAAAGCCCGAGGACAGCGCAATCTGCTCCAGCGAAAGGTCTGTTGCCCGGAGAAGCTTCGCCGCACGCTCGACGCGCAGCACGTTCAGGTACTCTTTCGGGGACAGCCCTGAAGCCCGCCGGAACACCCGAAAAAGCTGCGATCGGCTGAGGCCCACGAAGGCTGCCACGTCGGTGACGCGAACATCCCGCTGGTAGTTGCCCTCGAGGTACCACACCGCCTTTTTGTAGTAGCGGGTATCGAGCTCCTCGTGGGCGCTGGTTCGCCCCTGGCCGATCTCCGACAGGAGCTGATAGAGCCCGCCCAGCATTGCCATATCGCCCAGCCGCATTTCGGACGCGGCGCGCATCATCCGGCGAACGCGGCCGAAAGGGTCCACCTCGGCGTTCAGGTGGAAGACCGGATCGTCCTTCGTCAGCCCGATGGTCTCCGTCAGGATCGCGGCGGTGCGCCCGTCATACCCCACCCAGCAGTAAACCCAAGGGTCGTCATCGTCCGCCCGGTAGGTGGTCACCTGGCCGGGGAAGATGGTAAAGCCCTGCTTTGGTCCTACCGGGTACTCGCGCCCCTCCACGTAGAATACGCCCTTTCCGGACGCAACGTAGTGGATCAGGTAGTGATCCCGTACGGCCGGACCGTACTGATGGCCCTTCGCGCAAGCCTCGCTGCCACACTGCAAAACATAGACATCCTTGTCCGCGGCCTTGTCGCTCCAGTAGATTTCCATGGATCATCCGCTCCGCATGCAACATTTTGAATCTATTGTGCAACAAAATGCTCTGTTCGTCAAGCAAAACAGGCTGTTATAATCTAAATAAATAGAGGCATTCCAGATGGTTGAAACGCCCGAAAAAACATAAATTCAGTAAAGGCCCCACAAACCGCCCACGCGCAATAAAACCCGAAAGACGCCGTCTCGGGATATCCGCTTCCAAAGCGCACGCCCCGGATCGTCTCGGTTTCCCAAATCCACGGCGCCCACGCAAAGCCCGGCCGAAGCACCCCGAACCAAAATCCCCGCTTTCCAAACCCAACGAAAAAATCTCTTAAAAAACAGAAAGACAACCGTCTGCGCAGCGCCCACATTTTCTCGGAAAAACTTATTCAACAGGTCGGATTGTGAAGAATATAAAACCAGCGATGTGGCGGTGCGGCAAGGGGTTCCATCGGAACGGTTTTGTTAATGGCGACGAGTAGGAAAAGACGTGCCGGTACACGCGCCGGCATATACTCTCGGCGGGCAGCGCACCAGGTTAACAACGCAACCTCACGCGCAATCGCCAAAGCAGCGCCGCCCGTACAACATTGGCTTCGGCGCGACGGACGATCGTGGCCGGGAATTCGGACAACCCTCGAAAGGGTTTTTACCACACCGGCGCGGGCTGGCGGAGACAATCCGGCGGCTGGACGCGCTCACAGAAGGGACATAGCATGGGCAAACTGACCGGCTTCATCATCACGGCGGGCCATTTGGACATCGAGTGGTATCAACCGCTGCGAAGCTACCGCTTCTGGACTGTGGAGGCGCTGGAAGACCTCAAAAAAGCCGCGGCGCGGGCCGATTTTGCCTGCTACGTGCTGGACGGTCAGGTTTTCCCGCTCTTGGAATACTTGGACGTCGCGCCGGAGGAAGAGGGCGTCATGCGCGCGCTGATTGCCGAGGGCAAGCTCAAAATCGGCCCCTTCTACACCCAGTTTGACGAATGGCTGCCCAGCGCGGAGAACATGATCCGCAACTGCCTGTACGGGCGGCGCGAGGCGCTTCGCTTCGGCGGCATCATGCGCGCAGGATACCTGCCGGACAACTTCGGACACCCGCCGCAGATGCCGCAGATCCTGAGCGGCTTCGGCATCGACAGCCTTCTGTTCATGCGCGGCATGCCGGAAGTCGCGGGCGGTCACGCCGACGAGTTCTTCTATGAGGGGCTGGACGGCTCCCGCGTGCTGGCGAGCCACTTCCGCGAAAGCTACACCGGCGCGTTCGACATCTTCGATAAGCCCATCGACCCGATCCAACCCCGAG
>JAEZTD010000329.1 GCA_023443705.1 Bacillota bacterium
CCTCCCGGATGTACTCGTCCCTCCTATCTATTCGACATCCGTGCTGCCTTTTCCTTTTGGTTTTCCTCGCTTCTTCATAAATTTGCGCCCAGCCCTCTCGGGCTGAGCGCTTTTGTTGATGGTCTGACGGCGCGCACAGAATGTGCGCGCCGTTCTTATATGGGCTTTGATTGGATTAGACGCCCGTGCGCAGCTCGCGCAGTTTTTCGCCCGGCGTCTGGTTGGTGGTGCGCACATGGCCCGGCAGCGGCACGATCTTCGCGTCGATGGCGTCGAGGATCCATTCGGGCTGCGGGAAGAACGCGTCTTCCAGCTCATGGGCGGGGGTGATCCAGTTCTTCGCGGCCACCACCACTGGCGGCGCGTCGAGAAGGTCGAAGCCCAGTTCCGTGACGTTGCGGGCGACTTCGCTTGCGTAGGAGCCGCGCTCGCAGGCGTCGGTGACGACAACCAGCCTACCGGTCTTCTTGACCGAATCCAGCACCATCTGGTAGTCGAACGGCACCAGCGAGCGGGCGTCGATAATCTCGGCGGAAAGGCCGTACTTTTCCTTCAGCGTGTCGGCAGCCTGGAGCGCGCGGTAGAGTACCGCGCCGAAGGTCAGGATGGTGATGTCGGACCCCGAGCGCTTGATGTCCGGCTTGCCCAATTCGATTTCATAGTACTCCGCCGGTACGCCGCCTTCGTGGAACATCTCGCCCACGTCGTAGATGCGCTGGCTCTCAAAGAACACCACCGGATCGGTGCCCGCGAGCGCCGCGGCCATCATGCCCTTGGCGTCATAGGGCGTGGCGGGGAAGACTACCTTGAGCCCGGGGATGTGGGCAGTCAGCGCCGTCCAGTCCTGAGAATGCTGGGCGCCGTACTTCGAGCCCACCGAAACGCGCAGAACCAGCGGCATTTTGATGACGCCCGCCGACATCGACTGCCACTTCGACATCTGGTTGAATACCTCGTCGCCGGCCCGGCCCAGGAAGTCGCAGTACATCAGTTCCACCAGCGCGCGGCCGCCGGACATGGCGTAGCCTACGCCTGTGCCGACGATGGCGGCCTCGGAGATCGGCGCATTGAACAGCCGGTGATAGGGGAGCGCCTCGGTCAGTCCGCGGTATACCGCGAACGCGCCGCCCCAGTCGCGCACGTCTTCGCCGTAGGATACGAGGGTCGGGTCCTTGTAATAGCGGTCGATGATCGCCTCAAAGAGGCCGTCGCGCAGCTGGTAGAGCTTGTTCTTCGAGACGGGCTTGCCGTCCTTCATGTAGAAGCGCTCCTTGCCGGCGATGGACTTGACCCTCGGGTTTTCCTCCATGGGCATCAGAACGTCCGGCTTCGCTTCGTCAAAGGCTTCCACACGGCCGTTTGAGAACATCAGCCTGCTGATGGCCTCGGGATCCTTGTTAAGGTCCATGCGGGGCGAAACGGCGTCGTCGATGGAGCGCTTGAAGTTCGCAAGGATGGCGGCGTTTACCGTCTCATGGATCGCGTCGCACTCCGCCTCGGTGGCGACGCCCGCCTCGATCAGCTGGCTACGGTAGACATTGATGGGATCGACGGCTTCCCACGCCGCGATCTCTTCCTTCGTACGGTAGGAAGAGGAGTCAGACGGGCTGTGCCCGGCGAAGCGGTAGGTGAGGACGTCCAGGAACACCGGGCCCTTGCCCTCGCTGAGCAGCTTCTTTTTACGGCCGTAGGCATCAATGACGGCCAGCGGGTTGAAGCCGTCCACGCGCTCGGCGTGCATCTGCGTGGGCGAGAAGCCCGCGCCGAGCCGCGCCAACACGTCGTAACCCATCGTCTCGCCGACTGTCTGTCCGCCCATGCCGTAGTTGTTGTTGAAGATGTTGAAGACGACCGGAAGACCCGACTTCATGTCGCCATCCCAGAGCTGGGTGAACTGGCCCATCGACGCGAAGTTGAGGGCTTCGAGAACCGGGCCGCAGCCGAGCGAACCGTCGCCGATGTTGGCAACGACGATGCCCTTTTTACGGTTGATCTTTTTGTACAGCGCCGAGCCCGTCGCGATGTCGGCGGAGCCGCCCACCAGCGCGTTGTTCGGATAGACGCCAAAGGGCGTGAAGAACGTGTGCATCGATCCGCCGAGGCCGCGGTTGAAGCCGGTGGCCCGGGCGAAGATCTCCGCCATCGCGCCGTAGAGCAGGAAGTCAATGGCCAGCGCCTTGACGGAAGCCTGCTTGCCGTCGTCCACAACCTTCAGGATTTCGCCGCCAAAGAACTCCTTCATAATTTTGAGGAGCGCTTCGTCCGACAGCTTTTCGATGGCCGAAAGGCTCTTGGCGAGGATTTCACCATGGCTCCTGTGGGAGCCGAAGATGAAGTCGTTTTCGTCCAGATGGAAGGCCATACCCACCGCGGAAGCCTCCTGGCCCATCGAAAGATGCGCCGGGCCGGGGTGGTTGTAGGCGATGCCCCTGTATTCGCCGGTGGTCTTGATGAGGTTGAGCATCGTCTCAAACTCGCGCAGCACCAGCATGTCGCGGTAGATGCGAACCAGCTGCTCGTTTGTCAGATGGCCCACTTCGTCCTTGACGGTCTTTTGATAGGTGTTGACGGGGATGTCCTCAAAACGCACTTTGCCGGGCTTTCGAAGCGCCGACGGGTCGACGAACAGTTGCTTGGACATGTGGATTCACTCCTTACGTATGCGCTAATCGGCAAATTCCCAGATGACTTCGCGGATGATTTCCGAAACGGTGGGGTGGGGGAAGATGATTTCCTTGGCGTCCTTGACGCGCAGCTCGGTCTCAATCATCGCCGCCGCGCCCCAGATGATCTCCGAAGCGTAGGCGCCGATCATGTGCACGCCGATGACGTTTCTGTGCTTTTCGTGCACCAGCACCTTGCACAGTCCGTCCTCGCCTTCGTTTTCGGCAATGAACCTTCCGGCATAGCGCATCGAGAGCTTCTTGACCTCGTAGGGGATGCCCGCTTCCTTCGCGGCTTCCTCGGTGTAACCGACGCAGGCGACCTCGGGCTTCGTGTAGATCACCGCCGGGTTCGCGTGGTAGCGCATGGCGTCCTTCTTGCCCAGCATGGTGTTCACCGCCACCTCGCTCTCGCGGTAGGCCGTGTGCGCCAGCATCTGAATGCCGTTGACGTCGCCCGCGGCATAGACGCCCTCGACGTTCGTTCGCCCCTGGGAATCGGTCACGATGCCCGCGCGGCTCGTTTCGACGCCCAGCGCCTCAAGGCCGAGGCCGCTGAGGTTGGCGCGGCGGCCGATGGCGCAGAGCGCCTTTTCGCATTTCAGTTCGACGGGCTTGCCGTCCGCCTCGCACAGCACGCTGTCCTTCGTAAGACCGGTGACCTTCGTGCCCAGGAGGAACTTGACGCCCTTTTTCTGGTATTCCTTGAGCAGGATGGCGCGGATCTCGCCATCCGTCGGGCCGGCAATGTGGTCCAGCATCTCGACGACGGTGACCTCGCTGCCCGCGGTCACGTAATACGCCGCCATCTCGAGGCCGATCACGCCGCCGCCGATGATGACGAGGGACTTCGGCACCTCCGGCAGCACCAGCACTTCGCGGTTGGTGATCGCAAAGCCCGAGGCCACGGCTTCCCTGAGCCCGGGAATTGGCGGAATCACCGGGGAAGAGCCGGCGGCGATCAAGAGCTTCTTCGCTTCGTAGGCTTGGCCATCGGCTTCCACCGAGAAGCCGCCGGGCACGCGCCCCAAAATCTTCGCCTCCGCCTTGACGACGGTAACGCCCGCGCCCTTCAGC
>JAEZTD010000333.1 GCA_023443705.1 Bacillota bacterium
CCTCCCGGATGTACTCGTCCCCCCTATCTATTCGACATCCGTGCTGCCTTTTCCTTTTGGTTTTCCTCGCTTCTTCATAAATTTGCGCCCAGCCCTCTCGGGCTGAGCGCTTTTGTTGATGGTCTGATGCGGGCCCGCTTTTGCGGGCCCGCATGGGATTGAAACACATTTTACGCTTTAAAGACCTTCGTGCCGTAGGGCGGAAGCTTCAGCGAACCGGAGACCGTTTCGCCGGTGACGGCGTCGGTCAGGTTTGCGTTGACGGAAACTTCCGCGCTCTGGCCTGCGTAGTTGAGCAGGAACAGCCACTTTTCGCCAGCCTTGACGCGCACGGAGAGTTCTACACCCTCGGGGCAGGAGACCAGATCCGCGTAAGGCTCGGCAAAGCCCAGTTTTTCAAGGAACAGCTTCGCGCAATCCTCGCCGAAGCCGCTGCCCAGGTAGTAGGCCGCGCCGCCGCCGGGGTAGGCCTTTTTGATGAGCGCAGGCGCGCCTTCAAAGTAGCCGCCGACGAAACGGGCCACGACCTCTCCGCCCTCCACGCTCGTGAGAACATCGTGGAAGTTGGGCGCAGAAACCCATTTTCCGGCCCAGTCGATGGTGACGGGGGCCTCTTCCTTCCGGGCGAAGGAGTAGTCGGCGACTTCCGCGCCGGTGATCGAGCGGGCAAAGCCGGGCATGGGGTGCATCGGGCAGCGCCCGTACTCGTCCTTGTAGCCGGTGCGCGCGCCCATGATCAGGATGCCGCCGTTCTTCACGTATTCCTCCAGCACCTTCGCGGCCTTCTCGGTCAGGATGGTCGCGTGGGGGTAGAAGACGAGGCCGTAACGGGACAGTTCTTCCGCCGTGGTTTCGTGGGTGGGCGTAAAGCGGAGGTGTACCAGATCCATAGGCGCGTGCAGGCGCTGTGCCGCGGCGAAGATCGCCGAGCGGGAGGCCTGGTCCAGAGGGCCGTGCCACTGGTCGCGCTCGCCGTCCCATTCGTTCAGGTAGTCGCAAAGGAGCGCCACGCGGGCTTCATAGCGGCTGCCTGCAGCGGCGGCGAGGGGTTTCAGAATTTCGTGAAGCGCGCCGACCTCCCGCACGCGCCGGTTGTCCTTGTTGGCGTAATCGTTGATGCCGTGCCAGTAGATCTCGGTACCGAACGCGCAGGTGCGCCAGCGGAAGAAGCTGACGTAGTCCGCGCCGTGGGCGACGGACTGCATCGCCCAGAGGGTCATCTGTCCGGGCTTGGGCATGGGCGCGAGCATTCTGAAGTCCCATCCGTTGGCGCCGGACTGCTGCTCCATGACGCCGAAGTTGGCGGAGTAGCTGCGGGCGTTGGACAGAAGGTAGCTCCAGTGGCGGTCGCCCAGCGATCCGGCCATGCCGTTGATGCCCTGCTCCACGCCGTAGGCAAAGTTCGGGTAGCTGTCGTAAGTGAGGAAGTCGAGGGCCGTCTGGGTCATTTCGGCGGAATCCAGATGGCCGAAGATGCCGTTGGTGGTGACGAAGCGGTCCCCGACGTAGGCGCGCAGGATGTCCGCCTGCAGTTTTACGTACGCGACGGCGCTCTTTGAGAAGAAGCGCTTTTCGAGCAGCGCCAAATGGGGGTTGGCGTGGTCGTGAAGGGTCGGGCGCTCCATGTCCACCTGATCCCAGCTGGTGTAGGTCTGGTTCCAGAACCGTGCGCCGATGGCGTCGTTCAGCGCTTCGAGCGAGCCGAAGTGGGCCTTCAGGTATTCGCGGAAGGCTGCCCGGTCGGCGTCGGAGTAGAACACGTTCATCTCGCAATTAATCTCGTTGTCGATCTGCCAGCCGACGATGGCCGGGTGAACCCCGTAGCGCTCGGCGAGCTTGGTCACGATCTTCCGGGTGTATTCCCGGTAGATTTCGGCGTTGTAGTTGTAATGGCGCCTGTGACCGTGCTGCATCAGGGTGCCGTCCATCCGGGCGTTCAGCACCTCGGGATGGGCGCTGGTCAGCCACGCGGGCGGCGTGGCGGTGGGGGTACACATGATGACCTTCATGCCCTTGGCGGCAGCAAGGTCCAGGAAGCGGTCGAACAGCGAGAAGTCGTACTTTCCTTCCTCGGGCTCCGCCACGTTCCAGGCGAACTCAAACACGCGCACCGTTTCGATGCCTACTTTCAGCATGCGGTCGAGGTCGTCGGCCCAAAGGCTTTCATCCCAGTGCTCCGGGTAGTAGCACACGCCCAGTGCCAGATGGTCTTGGTGGATCGATTTGTCTTTCAGCATGGTCGGTCTCCTCATATGTTGTTGTCGGGGAGGTGCTAATTAAATGCGTGCGCGCGGCGCTTTCTTCGTGCTGAAAAATCCCCGTTTTTATTCAGCGCTTGGGATTACTCCTTGATCGCGCCGGCGGTCAGGCCGCTCATGAAGAACTTGGATGCGGACAGGAACGCGACCAGAAGCGGCAGCACCGACACGGCGCTCGCCAGCATCAACGCGCCCACGTTGGCGCCACGGCTGGGGTCGCCGCGCATGTAGCTGAGCATCAGAGGCAACGTGAACATGTCGTTCTCGCGGAGCACCAGCATCGGGATCATGAAGTCGTTCCAGACATTGACAAACTGCATGATGCCCAGCGCCGCGAAAGCGGGCAACAGAACCGGCGCGATGACACGGAAAAAGATCGTCCACTCGCTGCAGCCGTCGATCTTGGCGGCCTCCATCAACGATACCGGCACGTTGTTGACGCAGTACTGGCGCATCCAGTAGATGCCAAAGGCGTTGGCGCAGCCGGGGATGATCAGCGCCGCGTAGTTGTTGAGCCAGCCCAGCTTCGAGATTAGGAAGAACCACGGCACGATGCCCGCCAGCTGCGGCACCATCATCGTGCCGAGCAGGATCGAAAACAGCGCGTTTCTGCCGGGGAAGCGATAGATCGCGAAGGCATAGCCGCCCATCGAGCAGAACAGGAGCACCAGCGCCGTGTTCGTCGCCGTCACGAACACCGAGTTCAGGAAATGCCGGACCACGTCCACGCTCTCCACCATGAACTTGAAGTTGTCGGAAAGCGCGGCGCCGAAGGTGAACGGCGGCGGGAAGGAGTAGATCTCGGGCGTGAAGCGGGTGCTGAGCACGAACATCCAGTAGAAGGGCAGCACCATCACCGCCGCCACGATCAGAAGCACCAGGTACAGGGAGAATTTTGTGACCAACCGGGACTTTTTGCTGCCGTACCACAGCGCGCCGACGACAAGCGCGATCAGCGCGATATAAAGCCACTGCGTCACCGGCCGAGCCCTCCCTTCGCCGCGTCCTTTTCGCCCATCAGGCGCTGGAGGACGAGGGAGATGATGATGACCATCACCGTGATCACGTAGGCCACCGCGGACGCCAGTCCGTAGATGTTGTTGCCCTTGGGGGCCTTGTTCAGCAGGTACATCATCATGGTCAGGCCCATGTTGTTGGTGCCGCCGGTCAGGCTGTTGGTCAAAACAAAGGGCTCGGTAAACAGGTTCACCGTGCCGATCGTGGACTGAATCAGTGTGAACAGGATGATGGGTTTCAAAAGCGGCAGCGTGATGCGGAAGAAGGTCTGCGCGCTGGAGGCGCCGTCGATCGTGGACGCCTCGTAGATGTCGTGGGAGATGCCCTGCATGCCGGCCAGGTAGATCACCATGTTCCAGCCGATCCACTTCCAGCTGAACATGATGATGATCGCGGCCTTGACGTACTCGCCCGCGCCGCCCAGCCAGTTGATGGGCGGAAGGCCGATCAGCGCCAGGCAGTAGTTGATCAGGCCGAAGTTGTAACCAAACAGCACCTGAAACACGATGGTGACCGCCACGGCGCTGGTGACCATCGGTAAAAAGTAGACCGTCTTGAAAAGGTTCTGGAATTTTACAAATTTTCCGTTCAGAATGTAGGCCAGCACCAGCCCGCCAAAGAGGATCGGGATGTGGGCGATCACGCCGATGTAGAGCGTGTTTTTCATCGACAGGATGAACATCGGGTCTGTAAAGAGGCGGACATAATTGTCAAGCCCCTTCCACCGCATCGCGCCGACGCCGTCCCAGCGGAAGAAGCTGATGTAAAGACCGCTCAGAATCGGAAACAGCCCGAAGATTGCAAACAATATGAAAAAAGGCGCGATGTACACATAGGCCACGCGGTTCGCCTTGATTTCGCGCCAGAGCATTCGCTTTGTCTGTACCTTGCCCGTCTTGGGGTCACCGCCTTTCGGTTGAGGCAACTTCAGGGTTGGGGGCCGCCCCGCGCACGAAAACGCGGGGCGGCACATCCTCGATGGCTGTCAGCCTACATCAGGCCGGCGTCTTCCATCAGCTCGACCATCTTTTCATAGTCGTCGCGGGTATCGTTTTCGATGCGCGCCTTCATGTCGGCAACGATTTCTTCGGCGGTCTTGTTCTCGTTGAGGCCGCTGCGGACGGCAGTCTGCATGGCGGCTTCGGCGGCGGAGTCCATCAGGGACGCGAAGGTGGGCGTGGTGTTCTTGGCGATGTCAACCCAAAGTTCGCGGGTTTTCTGGCCGCCGAAGAACGGGTCTTCCGCGGAGTAAATCTCGGAATCCCAGGCGGGGATGTAGCCGGGGAAGTAGTCAACCGCTTCGAACATGGTGTTCTGGCTCTCGGCGTTGGCGCAGGAGAACTTGATGAACTCCCAGGCCAGTTCCTTGTTCTGGGACTGGGACGGGATCGCCAGGTAGCTGCCGCCCCAGTTGGAGGTGGAGAGGCCGCCGGGCATGCGCGCCACGCCCCACTTGCCGGAGGTGTCGGGGGCGATCCAGCCCTTGATGAAGCCGCCGTACCAGCAGCCCGCCGCGACGGAGGCGATGGCGCCTGAACCGAAGGCCGCGTTGGCCTCGTTGCTCCACATGTCGTCGATCTGGGCGTCCAGACCCTTCTGGCGCATGGTGATGGCGGCGTTCAGGGCTTCCAGCGCGCCGTCCTTCTCCACGTTGAGCTCCAGCTTCTCGTTGTAGAAGTCGCGGTTCATCCAGAACCACTCATAGAGGTAGGAAGCGGAGGGCACCAGCCAGCGCTTGCCGGGGATGTAGACCTTCTCGGCGGCCTCGAGGAAGCCGTCCCAGGTCTTGAACAGCTCGTCAACTTCGGCGGGGTCGGAGGGCAGACCCACTTCTTCGAAGATGTCGCGGCGGTAGAAGAGCGTGGCCGGGCCGATGTCCCACACCAGGCCGATCATCTGCTCTCCGTTCACCGAGGTGGCCAGGTTCCACTTGTACTCGACGAAGTCGTTCTTCAGCTCGCCGGCGTTGTAGGGCTCGGCCAGCAGGTTTTCGAAGCCCGCGCCGTCCTTGAAGCGACCAACCCAGGCCTGCTCCAGCATCACGACGTCCGAAGCGCCGGAACCGGCCGCGATGGCGGTGGACAGCTGCTGGTGGTGGTCGGTGGTGGACATGAACACGAGTTCAACCTTGACGCCCGGGTGGGCGGCTTCGAACGCCGGAATGATGGCCTTGAACGCCGTGTCTCCGGCCGGCCAGCCGCCGACGGTCAGAACCGTGGTTTGTTCCGCGCCGGCCACGGGCGCCACGGTCAGCACGAACAGGACCGCGAGCAGCAGAGCGAGCATTTTCCTCATGTGGGTACCCTCCTTAACTTGTCTGGACATGTTCGATGAGACATTTTACAATCTCACGACAAGACTAGCATTTATACACGGATATGTCAACAGTGAATTTATTGAATCATAG
>JAEZTD010000348.1 GCA_023443705.1 Bacillota bacterium
GCGAGCTCCACGCCGCAATGCACGCAATAGGCCATGCTTCACCTCTGATTGCTTTCCACCCGGACGGGGATGCCCATTTTGATCAGCGCCGTAAAGAACGATCGCTCGATGAAAGGCTCCCGTATGGTCCGGGAAAACGTCATGCGCAGGTTTCCGCCGTAGCTGACGCAGGCGGCGATGACCGGGTTCTGGTACGGGACACCCAGGAGGAAATCCACGCCCTCTACCCTGGATGCCATCGCCTCCGGCAGCTTTACCTCGCCCAGGTTCGACAGCGTACTTGTGCAGTACCGGTCGCCCTGAAGCTTGAACATCGCCTTCAGAAACGGCGCCTTGACGAACAGCGGCATCCCACGGATGGCCGGGTTCTTCTCGGCGTTGACGTTGGCGGACATCCGGGCGTTGAGCGCCTTTTCGTTGATCTCAAGCCCCAGCGTGTGCTTGACCTCGCTCAGGATCTCCTCAAAGCTGTAGTCGCCGTACTCGCTGGCGATGCCGACATTGACGTAGGACGCGAAGTTGCGAACCGTCCGGGAACCGTAGAAGCGGCGCAGGTTCACGGGCACCATGATCTTGACGGGCAGGCGGCGCTTCCTTAAGGAGGCCTCCGACCGCTGCGCCTGATGGAAGCACAGGATCAGAACCGATGTCAGAAACGCGGTGACGCTGACGCCCAGCGCCTTTGCCTTGTCCAGCACCGCGCGGGACGGGATGATTCCGGTGGTGATGTTCAGAAAATGGCTCCGGTCTGGCGTGCCGGAGATGTGGTAAGCCGCGCGTTCGAAGTGGCTCCGGCCCACGCGCCGGGCGTGGCGCAGGAAGCTGTCCTCGATCTCTTCGTCCCTGGGCGCTGCCCGGCAGTCGAGAATCAGGCCGTCCGGGGGAATCCGAGTGCCGTATTTGAGGCGCAAATACTCCGCCGACAGCGTCAGAAGGAAGCTCAGCCCGCCGTTTCCGTCGGTGAGCGCGTGGAAGAACTCCACCGCGATGCGGCGGCCGTGGTAGCGCACGCGGTACATGAAGCGGCCGTTTTCCCGCAGGTCCATGCGCACCAGCGGATTGCCCACATCCTGTTGGATCTGCGGCTCGCCCTGCATGCGCTCCAGATAGTACCAGAAAAAGCCCCTGCGCAGCCGGAAAGCGAACGTCGGAAAGCGCCTGAGCACGGCGCGCTGGGCCTTCGCCAGAATGGCCGGGTCGACGTTTTCCGTGAGCGTCACAGACAGACGGAACATCGCCGCCCAGCCGCGCGTTCGGGAGGGCGGATAGATCTTCGCCGCGTTGTCCAGTTTGAGCCAGGCGGGCACGTTCCCGCCAGCGGTCTTCGCCATATTTCTCCCCTGTCACTCGTGTACGAAGGCGCGGATGCGCGCGAGCGCTTCCTTCGCCTCCGGGATGCCGTAGAGCACGTAGGCGTGCCACAAGCCCTCTTCAACGTGAAGCTCGCAGTCCGAGCCTTGCGCCTTGAGGCGCGCGGCCATCTCCACCGAATCGTCGAGAAGAATCTCCCCCGAGCCCGCAAAGATCAGCGATGCGGGGAGGCCGGACAGGTCGCCATAGAGCGGCGATACCGTAGGCTCGTGAAGGTGTTCCTTCGCATACATCTCCGCGCTGTATTTAAGCCCCTCCACGCTGAGCACCGGGTCGAGCGCGCCCTCCACGTCCTGCGCGCGGGAAAGGGTGAGGTCCGTCCACGGCGACATCGCGACGATGCCCTCCGGCATGGGAAGCCCGAGTTCCTTGAGCTTCAGGCAAAGGCAGTAGCACAGTCCGCCCCCCGCGGATTCACCGATCAGAAAGATATTCTCCCCGCGAAACGACTCGAGCATCCTCCGGTATGCGCAAAGCGCATCTTCCAGCGCCGTCGGGTACGGGTATTCGGGCGCCAGTCGGTACCCTGCGCACAAAACCCTTCGGCCGGTTTCTTCCGCCAGCACGCCGCCGAAACCCTTCGCGTAGGAGAGGCATCCGGCCGTGTACGCGCCGCCGTGCAGGTACAGAACCGCCTTTTCGCTGCGAAGGTCCTTCGGCACGGCCCACGCAGCGTCGAATTCGTCAAAGGGCTCGTCTTCAAACGACACGCTGCCGGCGAGCGCCGTCGTGCCGAGCAGGCCCAGCGCGTCCTGGAGCTTGCGCATGGTCTTCAGGTCCAGCCGCTTTAGCAGCGGGTTTAGCAGCATGAGCTGACCGTGTACGAGGTTCGATACAAGCCTGGGCATGCCGCCACCCCTTTCATAGCAGAATGTCTCATGAAATACTATAGCATATTTTTGTCAAATCCACAATTTTCTTTGGGGCGAGCCGCCTTTGGATCAAGGCGTACGATCAAATGCGCTTTGAACTGTGCAATTTACGGTTCAAAGCAACACTTGTATCAAAATCCGGACACAATTCCGGCCTATGCGCCCTCGGGTGCCAGGCCAACAATCAGCGGCAAATCCGCTTCGTGGCGGGCGAGGTTCTTGCGAAGGAGCCCCGGGCTGAAATTGGCGTAGCAGTATTTGCAGCCGCCCGGGCAGGTATTGTACGCGCCGATGTCCACGCTTTCGGCGCAACCGCACGCCGGGCGCTGGTTTTTGTCGCGCCGGAACCTTATCGCGCAGCCGGATACGGCCTCCAGAATCTCCGGATCGACACAGCGGGCGCGGGCAATGCCGAAGCGCGAGAAGTCCTCCGGCTCGGCGCAGGCCGCGAGGGCGATGCCAAAGCCGCGCGCGATCTGCGCAAGGCTCTCGGCCAGATCCATCATGTCCGCAGTTTCGATGGGCCGAAGCCCCATCTCCGCGGCGCCGCGAGCGGTGTTTCGGTACATGTCGAGGAAGCTCACCGTGCAGCGCGACACGCGCCCAGACAGGCGGCGCGCCAGGCTTTCAAAGGCGTTAAAATGAAATTCCTTCGTATAGGTATCGCTCAGGAGGATCGGGTCGTAGCGCCAGAGGACGCGCTCCGGCCCGATTGTGTCCGAAAGCGCAAACATCGCCGGGACGACCTGCGCTTCCTTTTCCGGAAGGCCCGGCTCCACGTCCCGCCCATAGGGCGTGAGCGTGACTTGGAAGTAGTATGCATAATCGGAAAGCGCCGAGAGATGCCCGAGCATCGGCGCGGGGTTCTTCGTCCAGAACACGAAGCCGTCCACATCCTCCGTCCGGAGCGAGATGCGCCGAATCTGGCTCGGCTTGCGCGGGTTGCGCATGAGAACCTCCCCCTCCGAGAGCCGCGTCCCAAACCAATCCGCGTAGTGCGCCGGAATGTCTGTGCGGCGGCTGGCACTGATGATCATGCGGGTTCCCCCTCCCCTGGCCGCCATCATACCGCCTGCGGCGCGCCTTGTCAATTCTGACGTTCCATCTCGGCGCCTCTGGGATGCGCACGCACTTTTCGCCAAAACCCCAGATTTGGCGGCTCGAGTTTGCGGTGGACGCGGGCCGCGCCCCGTGCTATACTTGTGGCTGGATTCTGATACCCAGCGCGGGTAGGCAAAGGGGGTTACGCGCATGCACGGCGAAATGGACGCGCTGGTCAAGGCGCGTCCGGGCAAGGGGCTCGAACTGACTAAGGTGCCCATTCCGAAGGTCGGCCATGGCGAGGTGCTGATCCGCATCCGAAAAACCGCCATCTGCGGGACCGATCTGCACATTTACAACTGGGACGAGTGGAGCGAGCGAAACATCGTCCCGCCCATGGTCGTCGGCCACGAATACGTGGGCGTGATCGAGGAACTCGGCGAAGGGGTCGAGGGCCTGAAAATCGGTCAGCGGGTCAGCGGTGAAGGCCACATCACCTGCGGCCATTGCCGCAACTGCCGGGGCGGCAACGCCCAGTGGTGCAAACACACCAAGGGCGTCGGCGTCAACCGCAGCGGCGCGTTCGCACAGTACCTGTGCCTGCCTTCCAAGAACGTGGTGCCGCTGGACGAGGCGCTCCCGGAGGAGGTCGTATCCTTCTTCGACGCCTACGGCAACGCCACCCACACGGCGCTCCAGTTCGACGTGGTCGGCGAGGACGTGCTGGTCACCGGCGCGGGGCCGATCGGCATCATGGCAGCGGCCATCTGCAAGAAGAATGGCGCGCGGCAGGTCATCATCACCGACGTGAACGAATACCGGCTGGATCTCGCGCGGAAGATGGGCCTGTTCGCCGTCAATGTGGCGGAGAACGACCTGGGGGAGGTCATGCGCGCCCACCACATGGTGGAGGGCTTCGACGTGGCGCTCGAGATGAGCGGCAGCGACCAGGCGCTGCATCAGCTGCTGGACCACATGCGAAACGGCGGCAAGGTGGCGCTTCTGGGCATCTTCGCAAAGGACGCGCGGATCGACTGGAATGAGGTCATCTTCAAAGGGCTGACGCTGCAGGGCGTCTACGGCCGCAAGATGTACGAAACCTGGTACAAGATGGCCGCGATGGTGGAGAGCGGGCTGGATTTGACGCCGCTGATCACCCACCGCTTCCATTACACCGACTTCGAGCAGGGCTTCGCTGCGATGGCGACGGGCAAAAGCGGCAAGGTGATCCTGAGCTGGGAGGACTAATATGAAATCCGCATTCAACTACTTCGGCCGCGCGCTCGCGGACATCGAGTCCGCCGGCACCCTGAAGGGCGAGCGCGTCATCACGACGCCGCAGCGCGCACGAATCGATACCAAGAACGCGCAAGGCCTTCTCAACATGTGCGCCAACAACTACCTGGGCCTCGCGGACAACCCGGAGGTCATCGAGGCGGCGAAGGCGAGCTACGACGAATGGGGCTTCGGCCTGTCCTCCGTCCGATTCATCTGCGGCACCCAGGCGCTGCACAAGGCGCTGGAGGAAAAGCTGGCGGCATTCCTGGGCATGGAGGACGCAATCCTCTATTCCTCCTGTTTCGACGCCAACGGAGGCCTGTTCGAGGCGCTGCTGGGGCCGGAGGACGCGATCATTTCCGACGAGCTCAACCACGCGTCGATCATCGACGGCGTGCGGCTCTCAAAGGCGCAGCGGCTCCGCTACAGAAATAACGACCTTCAAGATCTCGAAGAGAAACTGAAGGAAGCCGCGCCCGCCCGCATCCGCCTCATCGCCACCGACGGCGTGTTCTCGATGGACGGCTTCGTGGCAAACCTTCAGGGCATCTGCGATCTCGCTGAAGCCTACGACGCGCTGGTGATGGTGGACGACAGCCACGCGGTGGGCTTCATGGGCGATGGCGGCCGCGGCACCCCTGAGTACTGCGGGGTGATGGGCCGCGTGGACATCCTGACCGGCACATTTGGCAAGGCGATGGGCGGCGCGTCCGGTGGGTACACGGCGGCCTCAAAGGAGATCGTGGCGCTGCTTCGCCAAAAGTCCCGGCCGTACCTGTTTTCCAACACCCTTGCGCCCGCAGTGTGCGCCGCGACCATCAAGGTGCTGGACATGCTCGCCGGCGAGGGCAGTGCCCGCGCGCGCCTGATGGAGAACACCGCCTGGTTCCGCGCGGCGCTGGCGGCGGAAGGCTTCGACGTACCAAAGAGCATCCACCCCATCGTGCCGGTGATGCTCTACGATGCCCGCGTGGCGGCGGAATTTGCCCAGCGCATGCTGGCGAAGGGCGTGTACGTGGTGGCGTTCAGCTACCCCGTCGTCCCCAAGGGCAGGGCGCGCATCCGAACCCAGGTCAGCGCAGCCCATACGCGGGAGGATCTGGAATTTGCCGTCCGGTGCTTCCGCGAGGTTCGCCAGGAAATGAAGCTGTAATACGA
>JAEZTD010000387.1 GCA_023443705.1 Bacillota bacterium
CCGCGGGCTGCGATTTTTCGGATACTGGATATTCGCTCACCTGACAACGGCCGCCATCACCGCAAAGATGATGAGCGAAAGAATCGTTGACGCGGACAGCACCGACGTGATGTACCCCTTGGCGGCCTGGTCCTTCGAGACGATAGGCAGCACATAGGGCGGCGGCAGCGTGAACATCAGAACGGCCGCCCAGACAAGGCGCATGTTCCCCGGCTCGAGCAGCCTGAGTAGCAGAACCATGCCCGCCAGAAGCGGCGCGGCCGCAGCGATCCGGACGCCCAGCGTCAGGCCCACGTCCCGCCAGTTCAGGCCGGAGAAGTCCAGCTCATACCCGATCACAAACAGGATGACCGCGCCGGTCGGGCCGGATACGAAGTCCACCGCCGCCTGAATCGGCGCGCCCAGCGCCGACGCGTACAAAAACGCGCCCAGCCCCGTCGCACCCAGAACCACGCCCGCCGCGATCGCGCAGATGGTGGGCGATTTGATCATGTCGAGAAGGCGCTCCCCCATCCCCTTGCCGTCGCCCTCCTGCGCGCCGAGGAGCGCCATGTAGGCGGTGAACACGAACAGAACCTGCCCCAGATCCATCACGGCGAAGGAGCGTATGGATTCCGTCCCGAAGAGCATCGCGTAGAGCGCGTAGCCCATCATGCCCGCCTCGAAGCCGGTGGTCAGAAACGGAAGATACCTAGACGCGCCGGGGACCTTGCGCCGGGCAATCACGCCCAGCGCGTAGAGCGCGAAGCAACAGGCGAACATCGCCGCGACGATCACAGCGACGCTCATCGTGTATCCCGCCCGGTAGAACGCGCCGAAGAGCACCGCCGGCAGCGTCACCTTCATCACAAGGGTCTGTAGCGCGCCGATGCCCGCACGGGCGACCAGGTTCGTGCGCCGGGCAATCGCGCCCAGCGCGATCATCACCACCACCGGAAGAACCGTCGTAAGTACGTCCATGTCAACCCTTCTTTCTGCCCAGCCTGAGCATCAACGCGTCCACCGCGGCCTGATCCCGCACCGCGCCGCGCTTGATGTCGTAATCCGCCTCCGCGCAGGCGCGGTACATGCCCTCAAGCTCGTCTTCCGTCAGCCTCGCCGCCTGCGCCTGGGCGCGGGTGGCCGCGAAGTGGTTGAGGGACAGCTTCTCCTCGATCTCCTTCAGCGGCGTGCCCTGGGCGCGCAAACGACGGATGTGGGTAAGCATGCGCATCTGGCGCGTCAGCATCGCGAGGATGCCCACCCGGTTCTCGCCGGAGCGGATCAGCGCGCCGTACAGCCGGTGGGCGTCGTAGGTCTTCCCGTCCATCAGAAGGTCGATCATCTGGAACACCGAGCTTTCAAGCGACGGCGGTACCAGCTTTTCCACGTCCTCCGGGGTAATCGCGTCCCGCGCGCCGGCGAAGGCAGCCAGCTTCGAGATTTCGCCGTCCAGCCGCGTAAGCGCGCGCCCGGCGAGAAAGGTCAGGCTGTCCAGCGCCGCGCGGTCCATTTTTTTGCCCAGCTTCTTCAGCCGGGCGTTCGCCCATTTCAGCAGCTCCGCGTCGTCCAACAGGTCAAACGAAACCGCGCCCGGCAGCTTTGAAAGCGCCGAGGGCAGTTTTTTGCGCATGTCGGCCGCGCCCCGCACGTAGAAGACCACCGCGGCGCTGTCTGGCGCGGTGGGCAGCCAGTCCGCCAGCCGCTGGGCCTCGTCCTGCTCCGATCGGGCCTTGCCAGATAGGAGCGGCGGAAAGTCCCTGACCACGACGAGGCGCTTCTCCGCCATCACCGGCAGCGTTTCGGCGGCCTCGATGATCACCTGGGCGGTTCCGCCCTCCATCACGTTTTCGTTGAGCTCCTCCAGCCCCGGCGGCAGGAGCCGCTCCCGCAGCCGCGAAAGCGCGCTCTCCTTGACCCACTCCTCCGGGCCGTGGAAAAAATAGACGCGCTCGTAGGAGCCGTCGCCAATCGCCTGAAAAAGCGCCTGTCTGGTCATTCTTCCTCCTTATGGGATGAACGGCGTCACGACCGCCGCGCCGCCCTGCTCGACGTTCACGCGCACCCTGCCGCTTTCGTGCGTTGTATAGACCGGTATGCCGAGCCGCCCCGCACGCTCCAGAAGCGCTTTGGACGGGTGGCCCGTGCCGCCGGAGCCCGCCGGGATGGCGACGACGGTTGGGGATGCCGCCCGGAGCAGAAACTCCGCATCGGGGATGTCCGCCCCGTGATGCGGCGCTTTGAGAAGATCCACGTCTGGGATGTCCGGAAGGAGCGCCGCCGCGGGCAGATCGCCGGTCAGAAGCGCTGAAGCGCCGCCCATCGAGACGAGGAGTACCAGCGAGGCATCGTTGGCGTCTTCCGGGACAAGGCCCTCGGGCGGGTACAAAACGCGCGCCGTGGCGTTCTCCGAAAGCCGCACCACATCCCCCGCCTTGAGCGGCACCACCGGCCCCGTCAGCCCCGACCGCGCCTCGGCCGCTTCGACGCCCGGAATCCGCGCCCAGCACTCGGGCACGTAGACCGTGGCATCCGGGTATAGCGCGGCCACCGCGCCCACGCCGCCGATGTGGTCGTCGTGGGGGTGGGTCAGAAACACCGCCTT
>JAEZTD010000312.1 GCA_023443705.1 Bacillota bacterium
GCGTAGTAGGCCATATCCCGCCAGCCCAGCATTGTCACCGTGCCAAGGATGGGTTTTCCCAGCTTTCCGTCCTCGATGGCCTGCTTCACCCGAGCCGCTTGGGGGTAGAACCTGCGCTGGCTGACCACGCCCGCGGTAACGCCCGCAGCGCGGACGGCAGAGAGGATGGCGTCGCAGTCCTGAAGGGACGCGGCCAGCGGCTTCTCTACCAGAATGTGCGCGCCTGCCCGCGCTGCCTCCACGGCGGGAACGGCGTGCTGCGGGTGGGGCGTCGCGATACTGACGGCCTCCACGCCTGCCTTTTCAACCATTTCCCGCACCGACGTAAACCACGGGATGCCGTAAGCGCGGCCGAATTCCTCCGCCCGTTCGGGGTTGCGGCTGACGCAGGCGGCCAGCTCACACCCGGACGCGGCGCGGTACGCCCGCGCGTGGTAGTGCCCTACCTTGCCGCATCCGACGATACCGGCGCGAATGTTTCGCATGGGAACGCCTCCTTGCAATCGGCCTAGGGAACCAGCACGACCTTGTACAGGCCGCGCTCCCTGTTGTACAGCTTAAGAATCCATTCCGCGCCCTCCGCGAGGGGGACGGTCCTCGAGATCATCCGTTTCACGTCCACCACGCCGTCCGCGATCATCTGAAGGCACCGGGGGTATTCCCCGGCGGACGCGCAGCTGCCGAACAGGCGCAGTTGCCGCGTGACTACAAACTGCAGCGGAAAGTCGATCTTCCGGGCGAGGTTGCCCACCAGCACCACCGCACCGTTTGGTCTTGTGGCGCGGATGGACAGGTCGCAGGTGGCGGCGATGCCGGTGGCGTCCGCCGCGATGTCGACGCCTCGGCCGCCCGTCAGCGCGAGAATGCGCTCCAGCGCTCCAGGGTCGCCGGTGTTGACCGCCTCCGCCCCCATCTCCCGGGCGAGGGCCAGCCGGTTTTCGTCAATGTCCGCCGCAATCAGCCGCGCCGCGCCCAGCCCTCGGGCGGCCTGAAGCGCCAAAAGGCCGATCGTGCCCACGCCCACCACCAGCACAGCCGCGTTTTCGGGCATGGGCGCGCGAGTCATCGCGTGCAGCGCGATGGACAGCGGTTCCACCATCGCGGCCTCCTCGAAGGTGACGCCGTCCGGAAGCGGGTACAAAATGCGCTCGGGCACCGCCACGTATTCGGCGAAGGCGCCGTCCCGGCGGTATTCGTCGCAGGACACGCCCAGCACACGGCGGCCGGCGCAAAGGTTTACGTCGCCCACGCGGCAGGCCTCGCAAACGCCGCAGTAGACGGTGGAATCAAAGGTCACCCGGTCGCCGGGGGCGTAGCCGGTCACCCCCTCGCCGAGAAGCGTGATTTCGCCCGCCGCCTCGTGTCCCATGATGACCGGCGGCTGTCTGCGGCCGGTGGAGCCGTCGATGCCGTGTACGTCGCTGCCGCAGACCGCACAGGCGCGCACCCTAACCAGAACCTCGCCCGGCGCGGGGCTGGGCACGGGTACGTCCCTCAGCGCGAAAGACTTGTAATCCTCCATGACGAGTGCCTTCAAGGAAAGCCCTCCTTTGAACACCAAGGATACGGTCAGTGCATGCAATGGACAGGCCACTGATATATCAATTATAGGGCCTACAGAAGCCGGGCGCAAGTGCGATTTTGCCCCGGCAATTTAGCCTTGTCGCGCTGGACAAACGGCAGGGTTTATGCTATACCTTTTCAGGGTGTGCCGCGGCCCGATGAAGGGCCCCACGGCCTGAAGGAGCCGGCATGCAGATCCAACGAGACAACGCGATCACCCAGAACACCATCTGGAAAGAACTTCTGAAGTACTTTTTCCCGATCGTTCTGGGCACGTTCTTTCAGCAGATGTACAACATCGTGAACGCCAGCATTGTGGGCAGTGTGGTGGGCGACGTGGGGCTGGCGGCGGTGGGCGGCACCAGCACGACCATCATCAACCTGTTCCTCGGCTTCTTCGTGGGGCTCGGCGCGGGCGCGACGGTGGTGGTGGCGCAGCACTACGGCGCGGAGGACGCCGACGGCACCGGCCGCGCGGTGCACACAGTGGTCGGCATCAGCCTGGCGGCGGGTGCGGTGCTGATGGTGCTGGGAACCCTGTTCGGCCGGCGGATGCTGGAGTTTCTGGGCACGCCGGCAGATGTGATCGACCAGGCGACGGCGTTCCTTAAAGTCTATTTCCTTGGCATCGAATCGGTGCTCTTCTTCAACATCGGCTCCGGCATCCTGCGGGCGGTGGGGGATTCCCGTCGGCCCCTCGTGTACCTTGCGGTCGGCGCCATCGTCAACATCGCGCTGGATTTTCTCCTGGTGGTCTGGCTCGGGCTGGGCGTCATGGGCGCGGCCATCGCGACGCTGTCGGCGCAGACCATCGCGGCGGGGCTTCTGGTCGCCCGCCTCATGCGGGTGGACGACTGCTATCGGCTGAATTTGAGAAAAATCGGCTTCGACCGCACGGTTTTGAAGGACGCCTTTCGAATCGGCCTCCCCTCCGGCCTCCAGTCGATGATGTACGGGATTTCGAACCTTCTGATCCAGGGCGGCATCAACTCCTTCGGTACCCACACGATGGCCGCCTGGGCAGCGTATTCCAAGATCGACGCGCTGTTCTGGATGGTCATCAACGCCTTTGGCATCTCGGTCACGACCTTTGCCAGCCAGAACTACGGCGCGCGCAAGATGGATCGTGTGCGAAAGAGCGTGCGTACCGCGTACCTGATGGCGATGTGCACCTCGCTTGCGCTCTCCGCCATCGTGTACGCGCTGGCGGAGCCTTTCCTTCGGATTTTCAGCCCCAGCGACGAGGCGCTCCAGATCGGCATCTCGATGATCCGGGAGATTACGCCGCTGTACTTCTGCTATGTGTCGATTGAGATCCTCTCCGGCGCGCTTCGCGGCATGGGCGAATCCCTCGTGCCGATGATGATGACGGTGGTGGGCATCTGCCTGATGCGCATCGCCTGGCTGTACGGCGCGTTTCCGCTGAACCCGACCGTATCGATGCTGGTGTTCGGGTACCCCGTGACCTGGGCGGCGACCAGCATCATGTTTATCGTCTACTACCTGCGCGGCGGCTGGCGGACGCGGCGGCTGACGGCGGCCGGCGCATAGATCCGGAGAACATTCGAAACTTGGAGGGACGCAACGTGAAATATTTCGTCGCCGACGCCCACGCGGACACGTTGTACGCAATCGCCATCGAGAATAAAGCGCCGGAAGCGTGCGCGGTCACCCCCGGCGCGCTGATTTCGGGCGGCGTGGGGCTTCAGACCTTCGCGCTGTTCGCGGGCCCCGACGGACCGGCGGGGCAGCCCTGTTTCAAGGCGCGGCGGATGCTCGCCCGCGTCCGGGACCTGGGCGTGCCGATTCTGACCGGGGCGCTGCCGGAGGACGCGCCCACGTCTCCCTGCGGCATCCTGTCCATCGAGGGCGGCGAGGTGCTGGAGGGCTCCCTTGAGCGGCTGAATGAGTTCGCCGCCGAGGGCGTCCGGATGATCGCCATCACCTGGAACCACGAAAACGAGCTGGCCTACCCCGCCATGAACGACGGCGGCAAGGGGCTGAAGCCCCTCGGCGTCGACATGCTCCGCGCGATGAACGCACTGGGTATCCTGGCGGACGTTTCGCACTTGAACGAGGCGGGCTTCTACGGCGTGATCGAGCATTCGTCCCTGCCGGTGGTGGCCAGCCATTCCAATTTGAGAACCCTCGCGTCATCGCCCCGGAACCTCTGGCCGGAGCAGGCGCGGGCGATCTTCGCGGGGCGCGGTTTCGTCGGCATCAACTTCTATTCGGACTTTTTAGCGGACGGCCGCGAGGCGGTCATCGACGACGTGATCCGCCACATCGACGGCTTCTGCGAGCTGGGCGGCGTCGACTGCGTGGGTTTCGGCTCCGATTTTGACGGCATCGAGCGCTGGCCGGAGGGGCTTCCAAACCCGGCGGGCTTTCCGGTGGTTCTGGAACGGCTGGAAAGAATGGGCTATACGAATGCGCAGGTCGCCGGCTTTGCGGGGCTGAACTTGTACCGGGTGCTGCGA
>JAEZTD010000015.1 GCA_023443705.1 Bacillota bacterium
GGTATGAAGCTGTCAACGCGAGGCCGGTACGGCATCCACGCGATGTACGATTTGGCGCAATCGTTTGAAAGCGGCCCGCAGCCGCTCAAGTCCATCGCTGAAAGGCAGTCCGTCCCGGAGGCATACCTGGAGCAGCTGATCGCACCGCTCAGGCGCGAAGGGCTGGTCAAAAGCGTCCGGGGAGCGCAGGGCGGCTACCTCCTGGCGCGCCCGCCGTCGGAAATCACCATCGGCCAGGTGCTCAGAACCCTTGAAGGGAACCTTACGATCATCGATTGCCTGACCGAGGAGGACGCCTGCGAGCGGGTGGAGGCTTGCCCGACCCGAAAGGTTTGGAAAAAAGTCCGGGATGGGTTGAACGCGCTGGTGGACGGCATAACGCTTCAGGACATGCTGGAGGACCCGGAGGGCAGCAATCTGAAAGGGTGTATACAATGAACAGGGTTTACATGGACAACGCGGCGACCACACGCGTTTCAAAGCCGGTGCTTGAGGCGATGCTGCCTTACTTGACCGAGGTTTACGGAAACCCTTCCAGCGTCCACTCCTTTGGCCGTGACGCGCGCCGGGCGCTCGATCATGCCCGCGAGCAGGTGGCCAGCGCGCTGGGCGCCGAGCCCCGGGAAATTTACTTCACCGGCTGCGGCACGGAGTCCGACAACTGGGCCATCCGCGGCGGCGCGTATGCCCGAAAGTCCAAGGGCAAGCACCTCGTCACTTCCGCGATCGAGCATCATGCGGTGCTGCACGCGATGATGCAGCTGGAAGCCGAGGGCTTTGAGGTCACGTACCTTCCGGTGGACGAGTACGGCCTCGTAAACCCCGAGGATCTTGAAAAAGCCATGCGGCCCGACACCACGCTGGTTTCGATCATGATGGCCAACAACGAAATCGGCACCATCCAGCCGATCGAGGCGCTGGCGAAGATCGCGAAAGCCCACGGCGCGCTGTTTCACACCGATGCGGTACAGGCCATCGGTGCCATCGAGCTTGACGTGCACGCGCTGGGCGTGGACATGTTGTCCCTCTCCGGCCACAAGTTCCACGCGCCCAAGGGCATCGGCGCGCTGTACCTCAAAAAGGGCGTGCGCATTAATACCCTGTTGCAGGGCGGCGCGCAGGAGCGCAAACAGCGCCCCGGCACCGAAAACATCGCCTCCATCGTGGGGATGGGCGTCGCGATCGAGCGGGCCGTGTCTACCCTCAAGGAGCGAAACGCCTACCTTCTCCCCCTTCGGGACCGGATGATCGAAGGCATTCTGTCTGCGATCCCCGAAACGCGTCTGAACGGCCACGCCACAAAGCGCCTGCCGAACAACGTCAATGTTTCGGTGCGCTACATCGAGGGCGAGGCGCTGCTGTTAAGCCTTGACATCGCGGGCATCGCAGCCTCTTCGGGCTCAGCCTGTACGTCGGGCTCGCTGGACCCGAGCCACGTGCTGCTGGCCATCGGCCTGCCCCACGAGATCGCCCACGGCTCACTGCGCTTCTCGATGAGCGAGGAGACCACCCCGGAGGAAGTCGAATACGTGATCGCCGAACTCAAAAAAATTGTAGAACGCCTGCGCAGCATGTCCCCGCTGTTCGTAACCACCTGATTTTACAGATAGACCGGCAAACGGAGGGAAAGAATATGTACACCCCTGAAGTCATGGACCACTTCACCAACCCCAGGAACGTAGGCGAAATCAAGGACGCCAGCGGCTCCGGCACCGTCGGCAACGCGAAGTGCGGCGACATCATGAAGATGGACATCAAGGTCGAAAACGGCGTCATTACCGACGTAAAGTTCAAGACCTTCGGCTGCGGCGCGGCCATCGCCACGTCCAGCAAGGCCACCGAACTCGTCAAGGGCAAGACCATCGACGAGGCGCTCAAGATCACCAACAAAATGGTGACCGACAGCCTGGGCGGCCTGCCCGAGGTCAAGCTCCACTGCAGCGTTCTGGCGGAGGAGGCGCTCCACGAAGCCATTACCGACTACAAGCGCCGCCTGGACGCGGGAGAAATATCGGCATAAACGGCGCCCCGTAAAGGAGTGCATCTATGATCCACGGCAATGTGGCGGGCATCCGCGAATCGGTGCTCGCCGATCTCGAACGGCTCTATGAGATGGAGTTCGAGCGCGACCAGTTCCTCCCCGACCGGCTCCTTCAGCTGCTCGTGCGCCACACGATGGCGCTCAGCCGGGAGCTGATGGTCTACATGACCCGGGAGGGCTCAATCCTCGAAATCGCGGTCGGCTCCATCGCCAGCGTCGGCCTGCCGGAGCGGCACCTTCGGAGAAACACCGAACGGCTCTCCGGCATTCGTTGTATCCATACCCACCCCGGCGGAGACGCCCGGCTGTCCGATGTGGACGAGCAGGCGCTGCGCCTTTTGCGCTTTGACGCCATGTGTTCGGTGGGTGTCGCGGGGGGCCTCGCCACCGGCATCTCCGCGGCGTTTCTGGGCGAGGCGGAGTACGGCAAACTGTCCATCGTATCCTTCGGGCCGGTAAAGCCCGGCCGCATTCCCCAAACGCTTTGGATGCACGAGATCGACCTGGCCGAGCGCCGGGTGGAGAAGGCCATACGCGACCTGGATCAGGTGGAGGAAGCCGAAAAAGCACTCATCATC
>JAEZTD010000106.1 GCA_023443705.1 Bacillota bacterium
ATGATCCTGGAAAGCCCCGCCACTTTCGTGTTCACCGTCGTGGATCTCAGGGCCATCGCCGAGATCTGCCGGCGCCGCGGCGTCGTCACCTACATTGACAACACGTATTCCACGCCGCTCTACCAAAACCCTCTGGAGATGGGCATCGACCTTGTGATGCACACGCTCTCGAAGTACTTGGGCGGCCACAGCGACCTCATCGGCGGCGCGCTGATCGCCAGGGACGGCGACCGGATGGGCTATATCATCCGGAACATGCGCGAGTGGTTGGGCGGCGTGCTTGGCCCGATGGAAGGCTGGCTGGTGCTGCGCGGCCTGCGCACGCTGGAAGCGCGGCTCGAGTGCCATCAGCGGACGGCGCTCCGGGTGGCCGAATGGCTCGAGGCTCAGCCAAAGGTGAAGCGTGTATTGTACACGGGCCTCCCGTCACACCCGCAGCGAGAACTGATCGAGCGGCAGATGCGTGGCTCTACCGGGCTGATGAGCCTGATGCTGGACCGCCCGCCCGAAGACGCGGTGCGCTTCGTCAATAAGCTGAAGCTCTTTGGCAAGGGCTGCTCATGGGGCGGTTTCGAAAGCCTCGCGCTCTGCCCGCTGTACGAGGTATCGGGCGAGGAGCTGGAATTCCTGGGGAACCCCGACCGGGGGCTGATCCGCTTGCACTGCGGCCTCGAGGGCGCGGACAACCTGATCGCGGACCTCTCCCGGGCGCTTGACGAGATTTGACCGGCGCGGTCGCGCCGCTCAAAACGATAAGGAGGGAATCACATGAGGAAACTGCTGGGGACCGTCCTGTGCCTCGCGCTGATGGTAAGCCTCTTCACGGGCTTCGCCGCGCATGCCGAGGGAATTGAACTGCGCTTCATCGATGTTTCGCCGAGCCCCGTCCGTCAGGAGTACTTTGAAACAACCTTCGCCAAGTTCAAAGAAGAGACCGGCATTTCCGTGGTCTACGAATCCGTGCCGTGGGACGACGCGGCCAACAAGCTGACGGTCCTGGGCACCTCCGGCCAGCTTCCCGACGTGATGACCACCTGGGCGGGCTGGTTGGGCCAGTTCACCGCCGCCAACTGGATCCTCCCGCTCAACAGCTATATTGAGGGTACGGAAGGCGAGTATGCCGACACCGTGACAAAGCTCGTCTGGAAGGGCGAAAAGGAGCTGTACGGCAACTACTACACCGTGCCCGACGGCGTCATGGTCAAGGGCGTGTACGTGCGCAAGGACTGGGCGGCCGAGGCCGGCCTGAACCTTGATCCCACAAAGGGCTGGACCTACAGCGAGTACTTCGACGCCGTCCACAAGCTGACGGATCCCGCCAAGAACCACTACGGCACCTCGTTCCGCGGCGCGCGCGGCGCGTTTGACCCGCTGTTCGTGTACCTGCAGAGTTTGACCGGCGGCAAAGCCTACGCCGACGACGGCGCGGCGCTGTTCAACACGTCGGAAGCCGTCGAAGCCTACAAGACCTGGTGCGGCCTGTATCTGGACGGCTGCGCGCCCAAGGACGCCATCAACTGGGGCTTCATCGAGATGGTTGATAACTTCACCGGCGGTCTCACCGGCACACTGATCAACGACAGCGAAGTCGCCGCCACCTGCATCGCCACCATGAAGGACGAGCAGTGGATGGTCATGCCGATGCCCAAGAGCGACATCGACGGCAAGATCTACAACACCGTCAACTCGCCCTACGCCTACTCCATCTCCGCCACCTCCAAGAACCCGGACGCGGCCTGGCAGCTGATCCAGTTCCTGACTCGCCCAGATATCAACAGCGAATACTGCAAGCTGACCGGCCTGATCCCGATCAAGAAGGCCGTTGGCGACGACCCGTTCTACGGCCCGAACGGATATTACGCTGCGTTCGTGCAGCAGCTCAATGACCCCGCAATGGTCGTTCCCTGCGCGTTTGGCCCGTTCAGCTATACCGACATGCATCAGGGCATGATGCACGAGGAAATGCAGAAGTACCTTCTGGGCCAGCAGGACGCCGAGACCTCTCTGGGCAACGTGGCCAAGGAGCTCGAGGCCCGCATGAAGCAGTACCTTTTGGACAACCCAGGTTCCGCGGTCGAGCAGCCCAAGGCGCTCAGCGAAGGCTGATCGTCTAGACCTTTCATTCGTCGCCGCGGCGATAATGGGCGGCGAAAGACCAAATGGCTGCGCTTTAGGCGCGTGGGCGGGGGGAGGGCGCCTTCCCCCGCCTTTTTCAAAGGAGGGTTCCCATGAGCGAGCTTGTCCTGTACCTGGGGTTGGTCGTGGTCGTTTTCGTCCTCGCGTTCGTGCTGCTACGCGCGTATGAGCGGAAGAGGCCCGCAAGGTACCGGCGCGCGCGCCGCGCGGCGGAGCCGTACCTGTTCATCCTTCCGGTACTTCTACTTCTGCTTCTGATGTTCGGCTACCCGCTGATCAACAGTTTTGTGATGGCGTTTCAGAACTATAAGCTGACCGCGCCAAACGCCATCCATTTTAACGGCCTCGATAATTTCCGGAAACTGTTCTCCGACCCCGACATAGGCCTGATTATGAGAAATTCGCTGGTTTACGTCGTGACCAGCGTCGCGGGGCAGTTTGTGCTGGGCATGACGCTGGCGCTGGCGCTCCGCAAAAAATTTCGCGGCCGCGGGCTGTACCAGGCGGTCGTATTCCTGCCGTGGGCGTTCTCCGCGTTCGTCATCGGCTTAATCTACCGCTGGTCCTTCAACGGGGAGTACGGCGTGGTCAACGACCTTATTCAAAAGCTCGGCTGGGCCGGTGAGAAGCTGGCGTGGCTGGGCACACCGGGGCTTTCTCTTGCGGTGGTGATCTTCGCGATGATCTGGATGGGCGTGCCGTTCTTCGCGATCATGAACCTGGCGGCGCTTCAGTCCATCCCGGCCGACGTGTACGAGGCCGCCGACATGGACGGCTGCGGTTCGATCCGGCGCTTCTTTTCGATCACGATGCCCTACATAAAGCCGACCGTTATCGTGACGATCCTATTGCGCACGATTTGGATATTCAATTCCTTTGACCTGATTGTCGTGATCACCGGCGGCGGGCCGGCCAACCACTCGCAGACGCTGCCGTCCTTCATGTACACGCGCGCGTTCTCGGGCTACGATTTTGGTCTGGCTTCGGCGCTGGGGGTTTTGCTGATGGTCATCCTCGCGGTGTATGCCGTCGGTTTCTTGCAGGTGACCAAGTATAATAGGGCGGGTGATTTCTAATGCGTAGGCGGCTGAAAAGGGTGGCGCTGACGGCGGGGCGCGTGGTCCTGCTGGCGCTTTTCCTGCTGGCGGTCGTTCTGCCGATCTACTGGATGGGGATCACCTCAGTAAAGACCCATACGGAGATCATCGACGCGCAGAACCTGACCTACTTTCCGAGGAGCTTCACATCGGAGAACTACAATCAGCTGTTTTCGATGTACGATTACGGTCAGATGCTCAAAAACTCGGTGATCGTGTCGGTCGCGACCGCGATCTGCATAACGCTGCTTTCGATCCTGGGCGGCTATTCGATGGCGCGCTATACATTCC
>JAEZTD010000112.1 GCA_023443705.1 Bacillota bacterium
CCTGTTTTTCTATCAGCGCGGGCGCGGGGGGCTGCGGGGCCGCGCGGCTGGCGGGCCTTGCCGAAATCCCCGCCATCGTCCGGGACTACGACGCCAAGAGCCGCCTGGAAATCGCGCTGATCGAAAATTTGCAGCGCGAAGGGCTTAACCCGGTCGAGGAAGCGATGGGCGTTCGCGCGCTGATCGCCGAATGCGACTACACTCAGGAGGAGGCGGCGTCGCGGCTCGGCAAGAGCCGCCCGGCCATCGCGAACCTTCTGCGCCTTCTGACGCTGCCGGAATCCGTTCTGGATATGCTAAGAAGCGGCGCGCTGTCCGCCGGACACGCGCGGGCGCTGGCGGGGCTTGAGAGCGCCGATCAGCAGGTGCGGCTGGCAAATCTCGTCCGCGCGCAGGCCTTAAGCGTGCGCCAGCTGGAGCGCATTTGCCAGCAGCAGGAGAAGCCTGCCGAGAAGGTGGCAAAACCCCGCCCGGCCGGAGAGCTTGTCAAGCTCGAGACCATGGCGCGGGAAGTCTTTGGCACCCGGGCCCGGCTGGAAGGCGACGAAAAGCGCGGCCGGCTGACCCTTTCCTATTCCAGCTACGAGGACCTGGAGCGCATCTGGGAAATCCTCGACGGCATCCTGACCAAGAAATAAGGAGTGAGCGCCATGTGCGTCAACGATTTTGAGCTGAACATCCTGGAGATCCTCAAGGAGGACGCCCGCACCGCGCCGGAACGCATCGCCGTCATGACCGGAAGCGACGAAAAGACCGTCCGCGAGTCCATTTTGAGCATGGAACGGCGCGGCATCATCGTGAAATACCCCGCCATGATCAACTGGGATCTGGCCGGGGGCGAGGAGGTCGAGGCGCTGATCGAGGTGCGCGTCACCCCCCAGCGCGACCAGGGCTTTGACGCCATCGCCGAGCGCATCTACCGGTTTGAGGAGGTCTCCAGCGTCTACCTGATGAGCGGCGCCTACGACCTGATGGTCTTGGTGCGCGGCAAGACCATCAAGCAGCTGGCGCTGTTCGTCAGCGAAAAGCTGTCCACCCTCGAACACGTCAACTCCACCGCCACCCACTTCGTGCTCAAGCGGTACAAGAATGAGGGCGTCATCCTGGAAGGCGTCCGCCGCGACGAGCGACTGGCGGTGTCTCCGTGAACTACGAATCGATCGTCTGCCGCCGCGTCGCCGACGTGCCGCCCTCCGGCATCCGCAAATTCTTCGACATCGTCAGTGAAATGAAGGATGCGATCTCGCTGGGCGTGGGCGAGCCGGACTTCACCACCCCCTGGAGCTACAACGACGCCGCCATCTACTCGCTCCGCCAGGGCCACACCCACTACACCAGTAACTGGGGCCTCATCGAGTTGCGCCGCGCCATCGCGGGGTACATGGAGGGGCGCTTCGGCGTCCGCTACGACCCGAAGGATGAGATTCTGGTCACCGTCGGCGCCAGCGAGGGCATTGACCTAGCGCTCCGCGCGCTGGTGGAACCGGGCGACGAGGTGATCGCGCCCGACCCGACCTACGTCTCCTACGCGCCGGGCATCGCCTTTGCCGGCGGCAAGTGCGTGACCCTTCCGACCAGCGCCGAGAACGCCTTTAGGATGACGCCGGAGGCGCTCAAGGCCTGCCTCACCCCGAAAACCAAGGCGCTGATCCTGCCCTACCCCAACAACCCTACCGGCGGCGTGATGGGCCGCGAGGACCTTCTGAAGATCGCGGACGTGCTCCGGGACACAAACGTCATCGTCATCGCCGACGAAATCTACGCCGAGTTGACCTACGGCGGCAAGCGCCACGTGTCGTTCGCCTCGATCCCCGGCATGTGGGAACGGACGATCACGCTCTCCGGCTTCTCAAAGGCCTTCGCGATGACCGGCTGGCGCCTGGGCTACGCCTGCGCGCCGAAGGAACTCGCGGCGATCATGTGCAAGATCCATCAGTTCACCATGCTCTGCGCGCCCACCGCCGGGCAGTACGCGGCGCTGGAAGCGCTGAAGATCGGCGCGGAGAACGGCTACGCCGACGTTTCCACGATGGTTCGCGCCTACGACCGCAGGCGGCGTCTGGTGGTGGACGGCTTCAACGCGCTGGGCCTTGACTGCTTTGAGCCGCTGGGCGCGTTCTACGCGTTCCCGTCGGTGAAGAATACCGGCATGACGAGCCAGGAGTTCTGCGAGCGGCTGCTCAAGGAACAGAAAGTCGCCGCCGTGCCCGGCACCGCCTTCGGCGCGGGCGGCGAGGGACACTTCCGCGTGTCCTACGCGGCCTCCACCGAAAAACTGACCGAGGCGCTCCGCCGCATCGGGAAGTTTATGGAAGCGCACGCGAAGTAACGCCGGGGGGAATGACGCCGGGGGCGCTGCCCCCGATCCCCTGCCAGAGGAAATAATTTCCTCTGGACTCCTTCCTTCGAATACCCGCAAGCGGGCATTCGGGGATAATAAAAAGAAAAAGAAGCATAGAGCGGCAGTGCTGCCCTATGCTTCTTCCTGTTTTTAAAAAGACCTCAAGCGTGGGGTCAAGGGGAGATCATCTCCCCTTGCGGGGGTTCGGGGGCAGCGCCCCCGGGTCACTTACCCCACCACCCGGATCGCGTTCAGCGGCCACATCACGAGGCGTACCTTGCCGACGATTTCGCGCTCGGCGATGAAGCCCACGTCGGCGCTGCGGCTGTCGTGAGAGCCGGCGCGGTTGTCGCCGCAGACGAAGACATGGCCTTCCGGAACCTCCCAAGCGCCGTTTATGAACGGGCTGGGGTAGGCGACGAAGGGTTCGTCTATCTTGTCACCATTGATGAAGGTGGCGCCGTTGAGCATCACGATGGTGTCGCCCGCGACGCCCACCACGCGCTTGACGAAGTTCTCTTTCATGCCGATAAGCCCCGTGCGCCCGGGGTAGTGGCAGATGACCACGTCGCCCCGCTGTACGCCGGAGAGCTTGACGTCCGCGACGGTCACGATCAGCCGCTCGCCGTCGTGCAGCGTCTCCCGCATGGAGTCGCCGTCGACGCGGATGACGGTAAATAGAAACGACCGGATCAGAAAGACCGCGATCAGCGCCACCGCGATGGAGACAATCCATTCGCGGATCTCCTTTTTCGCCTTGGCCCTTCGGGCATCCTGCGGCGCCGGCGCGGTTTCCGCCTTCGCCTCGGGCACGACTTCCGGCGCGCTGTTTTTCTCAGAATCCTGCATAACTTCTCCTAACCGATGGTTGAAATGGCTTCAAAGGGCCACAGCCTCAAATGAACCTTGCCGAGGATCGCGCCCTTTTCCGGGATTCCGATCTGCACCCAGGGCCCTTCTTCCACCGGCCCCACGGCGCGGCTGTCCAGCGAGACAACCCGATTGTCGCCCATGACAAAGTATGCCCCTTCGGGAATCTGGTACGCATCCATCGAATCGCGGCTCTTGTGGGTGATGTAGGGCTCTTCCAGAAGTTCGCCGCCGATGTAGACGTCGCCGGATTTGATTTCGATCGTCTCGCCCGGTAAACCGATGATGCGCTTGACGCAGTAATGGTCCGCGCCCGGATAGGTCAAAATGACCACGTCGCCCCGGTCATAGCCGAACAGCTTGCCGTCGATGATGGTGGCGGCCAACCGATCGCCGTCCTGGAGCGTCTCCATCATGGACTCGCCGTCCACCCGGATCATCGTGAACAGGAACGTGCGCACGATCGCCACGATGACCAGCGCGACCAGGATTGACTTGACCCACTCCATAATTTCCTTCCTGGCGTCCTTCTTCGGGCTCTTGCCGGTTTCAACCACCGGCGTCTGAATTTCGCTCATCGCCTTACGACCTTTCTCGGATTACACGATTCCCCGCATCATTCCCTGTCGCGCTGTAGACCACTTTTTACCCGCCGTTTTCTCCTTCAACCATCCCGGCAGCACTTCAACGAAACACCTTTGCCGCCAACCTTCTTCTCTCGATCCCAGCGCTCGTCAAACCCACGTACCTTCCAATCGTTCCCGGCGACATGCGCGCCGGGAACGGTTTCCGTAAGCCAGTGCGCACACTGGCGGAGGAAACAATTCTTTCGGTCAGTGGGCCGCCCGGAAACCCGAAGGGTTTCAGGCCCGCGAAGAAGCCTCGTTCCCACGCGATGGAAGACCCGAAGGGGATTTCATCGCAATCCGTCGTTCCCACGCGGCAAAAAATCCGAAGGAAGTTTTGCCGCAGCGCTAGCGCGTTATTTTCCCCCAATCCGTCATCGGCCACAGGATGTAGCCCACCTTGCCCACGATGAGGCTGCGGGTGTTGCGGATCAGGCCAAAGGTGCGGCTGTCGTCGGTGTTGAGGCGGTTATCGCTCATGACAAAGTACGCGCCGTCGGGGATGGTGGTCAGCGGGTAGTCGCCGCCGCCCTTTTTGAGCACGTATTTTTCTTCCAGCGCCTCGCCGTTGACGAAGGTGACGCCTTCCTTGATCTCGATCGACTCGCCGGGCAGCGCCACCACGCGGCGGATGATCATGCCCTCAGGCGCCTTGACGCCCACGATGTCGCCCCGGGCGGGCTTCGATCCATAGTATACGGCTTTCTCCACCAGCGTGATCTGGCCGGCGGAGAGGGTGCCGTCCATCGCGTCTCCATTGACGGTGAGCAGCTCAAACCCGAAGGTGCGCAGGCCGAAGCCGATGATCAGCGCGCCGACGATGGCGATCAGCCACCAGATGACGGCGCTGGATTCCTTCTTGCGCTTGCGGCGGGGCGCGTTTTTCTTGCGCACCGGCTCGTCAAAATCGTAATACTCGTCCCGGCGCGGCCTTTCGTAGGCAGGCCGGGGGCCCTGCGCCCGGGCGCGCCGCCGGGCGGGCAGCTCCTCATCGTAGCCCCGGGCGGAGCGGACGGGGTAATCCTCGTCGATCTCGCGGCCCCGGCGCACAGGTCGGGCTTCCTCGTAGCGGTCCTTCCGGATGGGCCGGTTGTCGTAAGGCTCCCGAACCGGGCGAGGGGCGCGGACTTCGGCGTAGCCGTCGTCGCCGAAGGGCAGCGACGCCTTTGACCGCTTCACGGGGCGGGACGGCTTGGCGGCAGCGCCGCGGGCTGCGGCAGCGCGGGCGGGCCTCTTCGCCTCGTAGAGCCCGTCGTCAAAGTCGTCAAAATCGTCGTAATCCGCCGGGCGCGCACCGGCGCGCTTTTTCACAGGCACATCGTCCCGCGCCGGGGCATACCCCTTCGGTTTTGAGCGGCCGCCCGCCTTTTGCCTGTTCATTCGGTCGCGTCCTCCTCCGCGCGGCTGACGATCTTCTTTAGCCGCTTTTCAAATACGCCCCGGTCGAGCA
>JAEZTD010000138.1 GCA_023443705.1 Bacillota bacterium
AATGGTCGATCTGAGCGCCGCATGCGCCCAGGCGCTCATTCTGAGCCCGACCCGCGAGCTGGCCATCCAGACCGCGAGGGTCCTCCAGAAGCTGGCGCAATTCAAAAGGGGCGCTCGCATCGCCACGCTGTACGGCGGCGAGAGCATCTACAGGCAGTTTGACGCCTTGCGCAGGCGTCCGCAGATCATCGTCGCCACGCCAGGCCGATTGATGGACCATATCGAGCGCGGGTCCGTCAACCTGAGCGCTGTCAAAACGGTCGTGCTGGACGAAGCGGACCGGATGCTGGACATGGGCTTCAAGGATGATTTGAACTACATCCTGAGTGCGGTTCCGGTGAAGCGCCAGACGGTTCTGTTCTCGGCAACGCTCCCCAGGGGAATCCTGGAGATCGCCAGGAACTACCAGCGGAATGCGAAGCATATCGTCATCCGGCAGGATACGCTGACCGTGAAATCGGTTCAGCAGTTCTACACCACCGTGAACGGCGGCGCCAAGAAAGCCGAGCTGCTGGCCTTACTGAAGGATAAAGAGCGTAACCTCTGTTTGGTGTTTGTCAACACCAAGCGCATGGCGGACGCGCTGTGTGAGGATCTGAGAAGGGAAGGCCTAAAGGCGGATGCGCTGCACGGCGATATAAATCAGCAAAAACGGGAGCGGATTATGAATTCCTTCCGGACCGGCAGGCTTGATATCCTCGTGGCGACCGACGTTGCCGCGCGCGGAATCGACGTGCAGAACATCGATCTGGTCGTGAACTTCGACCTTCCCATCGACAGCGAGAGCTACGTTCACAGGATCGGCCGCACGGGGCGGGCAGACCGCCTTGGCACCGCCCATACGCTGATCTATCGCCAGGAAACCGGTAAGCTCAACGCGATTATGCGCGACACAAACGCAGCGATCCAGCGGATGGCGCCGGCCTTGGTCGCCGCGGTATAGACCGCTGAGCGTCTCAGACCATGAATCGCCTTTGACAGCGTCATCGGAACAGGGTGGCCATGAGATTGCGCTCGTCGAACCCGAGCTTCTTTTCGTGAGGCAGTAAAGGGCAAAAGGGCATGAAGCGCCCGTCAAAGAATTTCCGCCGCAATATCCGACGAACGGGTATTGCGGCGGCTCTTCGTTAAGAGGACTCTCCGCGCTATTCCGCGGGCTTGTACCGCGTCTCGAGACTGCTCATGAACAGCGCCAGCATAACACCCGCGGCGCACGCGGCGAGGCAGATCAGGCCGCCCGCGCTCAGGTAGTTGAAGTCAAAGGGAACGATGATCAGCGTGGAAGCCAGAACGACGCCCAAAATGCAGTGGAAGAGCACCGCGTATGCCTTGGAAAAAATGTAGCTCATTAGGCGGGAAAGGAGCAGCACACAGGCCGCAACGCCCACGATCAGCGGCACAATGACACCGAAATCCAGCCCCTTGATGCCGTCCGCCATCGGCTTGTAAAGGTTCATATAGACTAGAAGGTTCGAAGGGCTGAGCCCTGGCACGATGATGCCAAGCCCAATCAGCCCGCCCGCCATCAGCCAGGTCAGCAGATTCTGCGGGAGGCTTACGGTCGCGCCGCGCTCCAGCACCACGAGCAGCAGGTAGGCGGCGAGGCAGACCGCGGCCATCAGCGCGATGTGCCAGGGCTTGCGGCCCTGGCGCGATGCCTGCCGGTTGAGTGCAGGGATCATCCCCAGGATGCAGCCGATAAAAAACCACATCATATAGGTTTCGGCGCTTCCCAATAGATAGCTTACCACGAACGAAAACAGGAACATCCCCGCGAAGGCGCCCAGCGCTACCGGGATGAAGAACCGGACATTGGCGACAAAATCCTTCCGGACGTCCGAAAGGAAGGCGATGATCTTTTCGTACAATCCGAAGACCGCCGCCAGCGCGCCGCCGCTGACGCCCGGGAGTATGAAGCCGCTGCCGATAAAAATGCCCTTCACAAAGCGAAGAATCCAGTCCGCCGGATTTTTCATGCCCATCAATACAATGCCTCCAGAAAAGTGATATGGATACTTTTCGACGTGGAGCATGACAAATCCTACCGCCCGAACGGTGGAGAGGGCGATGAGGGATGAAAAATTCATGAAAAGGAGCAGCCGGAGCGCGCGGTGGATGCTCCGGCTGCGTGCATTGGTCTAATTTCCGAAATCCATGAAGCCCATGTTGCCATCCCGAAGGCCTACCACGGCGTTCGCGATCCTGTTCTTCGCGTCTTCGCCGGTTGCGCCGGACTGAATGTAGCGGATGACCGATGCCTTCTGGTCGTTTGAAAGCGCCCCGTAATGAGAGATTGCCTCCGGCTCCTGCGCCAGGAGCATGCCAAAGCCCAGCGGCAGATCCGGGCCTTCAGGGTTATGCCCCACGCCGATAAACGGCTTGTCCTGATCCATGCGATGCCCTCCGTCGTTTTTTCTTAGCGTTTCCCTCCGGCGCGTTTCTGATGCGGTGTTTCGCACGGTCTTCTTGAGGGTGGAAAAAAGAGGCGGGATTTCCATTGACAAACACGCGGCGGGTGCTATAATACTTTGTGTAAACAGATATAAAAAAGTATTGCGTAAACGGGCAGGGTTTCTCTGTCCGACGCAATCCCGAAGACGCTTTTCTGGTATTGATGGCCAAAGCATACATTTTAAGGAGGAGCGAGACATGGAAGGCAATAATCAGGCCTGCGTACTGACCGCTTTGAAGACAATGGAATTCCGGGATGTTCCCATGCCAGAACCCGCGAAGGGCGAAATCCTGATGAAGCTGGAGGCCGTGGGTATCTGCGGATCGGACGTGCACTATTACAGCCATGGCCGCATCGGCGACTTTGTGGTGGACTTCCCGTTCATCCTCGGGAACGAATGCGCAGGTACAGTAGTGGCGCTGGGAGAGGGCGTGACCGGCCTTAATGTGGGCGACCGCGTGGCGCTGGAGCCGGGCGTTCCCTGCGGGAAGTGTGAACAGTGCCGCAGCGGCCGCTACAACCTGTGCCCGGACGTCAAATTCTTCGCAACGCCTCCCTACGACGGCTGCCTGATGAATTACGTGACCTTCCCGGCGGAGTTCGCTTTCAAGCTGCCGGACAACGTTTCCTCCGTCGAAGGCGCGCTGATCGAGCCTCTGGCCATCGGCATCAACGCCGCGATGACGGGCGGGGTCAAGCTTGGCGACACGGTGCTGATCTTTGGCGCAGGCTGTATCGGCCTCGTATCCCTCCTGGCCGCCAAGGCCTGCGGCGCGGCCAAGGTGATCGTCGCGGACCTCCTGCCCAACCGACTGGCGGTGGCGGAAAAGCTGGGCGGCATCGCCATCAATTCCAAGGAGAAGGACGTCGTGGCCGAGGTCATGCGGCTGACCGGCGGCAAGGGCGCCCAGGTGGTGCTCGACTGTGCCGGTTTCAGCAAGACCGTCGCCGATTCGATGCGCGCCGCGGCCATTGCCGGGAAGATCGTGGTGGTGGGGCTTGGCGAAACCGAGCTGAACAACCTTCCGTTCAACCTGCTCAGCGTGCACGAGCTGACCATGACGTCGATCTTCCGCTACCGCAACATCTATCCCATCGCGATCAACGCGGTCGCCGCCGGGAGCATCGACATCTCCGGCATCATCTCCGACCGCTTCACCTTCGACCAGACCCCGGAGGCGTACAAGGTTGTTTCGGAGCGCGCCAGCGAGGTGGTCAAGGGCGTCATCGTATTCGACTGACAAAGTATCATGGCAAAGGCGGGCGGGACATGGAAAAGCAGAGCGTCAGCAACATCGCGGTCAAGCGACTCAATATGAAGGCGGTCTTTCTGCACCTCATGGAGCGCGGGCCCGCTTCCGTGAGGGATATTTGCGCCGCGCTGGGCATGTCCACGCCCACCGTCATCCAGAACCTGAACGAACTGACCGAGCACCGCCTTGTGCTCGTCGAGGGGATGCAGGAATCGACGGGCGGGCGCAAGGCGCGCGCCTACGGCGTCAATGATCGGGCCTTCCTCGCCGCAGGCCTCGACGTAACCCGCTCTGATGTGACGCTGACGGTCCTGGGGCTCAGCGGACAGGTGGTTTCAAGCGCCAGAAGCCGCCTGCCCTTCAGCGACCGACCGGAGTATTACGACAAGGTCGGCAGGTTTGTTCACGACCAGATCATGAAACAAGACGTCCGGCAGGACGATGTGGTGGGAATGGGCATTTCGCTGCCGGCCATCATCTCCGGAGATGGGCAGTCCACCACCAACGCGGATCCGCTGGGCAAGCGCATCGTCCAGTTGGAGAACTTCCGCCGGGTCCTCCCGTGGCCCTGCCGGCTCGTCAACGACGCCAACGCCGGCGGATATGCGGAATTCTGGGCGGGAAACCCGGTCGGCAGCCGGCAGGGGCCGCGAAACCTCGTGTACCTTTCGGTCAGCAACACCGTCGGCGGCGCGGTGCTCATCGACGGGCGCATGTTCGAAGGTGAAGACCAGCACTCCGCCGAGTTCGGCCACATGACGCTGGTGCCCGGCGGGAAATTCTGCTACTGCGGCCAGAAGGGCTGCGCTTACTGCTATGTCAACACGCGCATCCTGTCGGACGCCGGGGGGACGCTGGAGGGCTTCTTCCGCCAGCTCAGAAAGGGCGATCCGGCCGTCCGCGCCGTATGGGAAAAGTATCTGGGAGATCTTGCGCTGCTCATCAACAACATTCGCTGCGCTTACGACTGCGAAGTGGTGGTGGGCGGGTATCTGGGCCGGTTCCTGCCGCCCTATCTGGACGAACTGCGCGCGCTAACGGCGATGCGCAACATCTTCGAGCGGTCGGGGCAGTACGTCCGCTGCGCGCAAAAGGACGCGGGCGCGTCGATGGGCGCGGCGCTCACCTGCCTGCACGGCTTTATTGAGGAAATCTGATCGGTCGAGCCCCGCGCGGCGCACTGCATGTCTACGCATGGGTTGAATGGGGGGGGAGCGCGGTGAAACTCGTCATGGTCTATGGAAATGCCCGCCGCGGCAGCACTTGGCATTACGCGAATCTTCTGATCGAGGCGCTTAAAAAGCGCGGGCTGGTCGAGACAACGGAATTCACCATGCCCGGGGATATGCCCGAGACATGCATTGGCTGCTTCACCTGCTTCAAAAAGGGCGAGGACAGGTGTCCGCACGCCGGAAATGTCGCGCCGATAGCGGAGGCGACCGCCACGGCGGATGTGATCGTGCTGGCTTCGCCGGTCTACGCGATGGACGTGACCGGCGGGATGAAGTCGCTGCTGGACCACCTGTGCTACCGCTGGCTCGTGCATCGGCCCAACCCCGATCTCTTTAACGCCGTCGGCGTGGCGGTATCGACCACCGCCGGCGCGGGGCTGAAGCACGCGGACAAGACCCTGCGCAGCAGCCTCCGGTTCTGGGGCCTCAAACACGCGTATTCCATGAAAATGGCCGTGGCCGCCGCGGACTGGAGCGAGGTTTCGGATGTGAAAAAGGCGCGCATGCGCCGCACCGCGGAGAAGACCGCGGACAAAGTCCTCCGCGCCATGAAGCGCCCCTTTGGTTCGCCCATGCGGCGCCTCGCGTTTCTTGGGATCCGCGGGATGATGAAAAACAACACCTGGGGCGCGCGCGACCGGGAATACTGGCTTCAGAACGGCTGGATCGACGGGGAGAACCCATTCAGGGCGGCGCGGCGTTGATTTCACGAGAATGCGTGCGGGGAAACGATGCGGAATGCAGGTGATTGCATGAAAATGCCGGTTCTTTTCGTCGGCCACGGCTCGCCGATGAACGCCATCGAGGACAACGAGTTTTCCCGCGCCTGGCGGGCGCTGGGGGAGGGCATGCCCAAGCCACGGGCGATTCTCGCCGTTTCCGCCCACTGGTACGTTCCGGGAACGCGCGTGAACGATGCGGAGCAAACGCGGCAGATCTACGACATGTACGGCTTTCCCCGGGCGCTGTACCGGCTGAAGTACGAAGCACCCGGCGCGCCGGAACTGGCCGCGGAGGCTCGCGCCCTCCTGCCTGCCGCGATAGACAACCGTTGGGGTATCGACCACGGCACCTGGTCGGTGCTGTGCCACATGTTCCCGGAGGCGGACATCCCGGTGACGCAGCTCAGCGTCGATTTAAGCGCGCCGGCGCAGGCGCATTACAAGATGGGGCAAGCGCTCAGGCCCCTACGGGAGAAGGACGTTTTGATCCTCGCCAGCGGCAACGTCGTCCACGATCTTCGGCGCGTGGCCTGGGAGATGGAGGGCGGATTCCCCTGGGCGGACGAATTTGACGAATACATCCGCCGTGCCATCGTGGAGGACAGGCCCGAGGACGTGGTGCGCTATGAGCGGGCGGGCGCCTGCGCGCGGGAGGCGTTTCCGACGCCCGATCACTTTGATCCGCTCCTGTACGCGCTGGGCGCTCGGGAGCCGGGGGAACCCGCGGAGGTTTTTGCGAACAGGCGGGTGCTTGGTTCCCTTTCGATGACCGGGTACCGCTTCGGCTGAGGCATCAACTTCGAGCGCCGAGGATGGAGAGGAGCCGCGCTTCCTGAAACGGGTAGGTGCGCAGCGGCCTTAAGTCCGAATCGATCGTGTGGGCCGCCACCAGAATGCTCCCTACGTCCGGCGGGTCGGGTGTTTCCACCACGAGACAGGAGTGGGTAAACCGGTTTTCCACAAACGCCAATTGTATAACGTCGCCAATGCGCGCCTCCGTAAGCGGGGCGCGCATTGCGTAAGGGCCGAGGCCGCGGTTTTCGGTCAGGAAGCGGTGGAGGAAAAACACGCTCGTCCAGGACGGGCTGCGCTTACTCATGGAGTAAAAATACCAGCCAGTGTGCGGCGTTGGATTCATCTGGCCGCATCCGGCGTACAGGCATTGGGATATGAAGTTGGTGCAGTCGCCGCCGATCTCGTCAAAAGCGCTGTAGCGCGGGTTGCGCAGAAAAGCCCACCGGTGGGCGTAGGCGACGGCCTTCTCGCGGTCATAGGGCAAGTGGATCACTCCCCGCCGTTTGCATGCCCCATTCTATGAACGCGCCCCGCGCGGAGTGCGCGGGGCGCGTTGCCAAACGAGGTATTTCATCCGGTATAAGGGGATTGGCTCGGCGTCTGCGGGTGATGACAGGCTACCCGAAGTAGTCCA